>JAAEXZ010000106.1 GCA_017879645.1 Nitrosomonas sp. | reverse complement strand
TGAAATTGGATCGATATTGATGATCCACTCGATAATTCGTTCCGCTTGCTCCGGAAAATAAGCCACCGGTCGAGGTTCGGAGTGGAAGCCGCCTAATCCCCCATCGGTTTTATAAGGAAGTAACGGGGGTGCATCTTTGCCAAAGACTCCGGTAATCCTACAAGCGCGATCCAGCTTACGTAACGATGCCATAACGCGTCCAATCCGGCCACCGCTGCGTTCACGCCGAATCAATTCTTCAACGTATGCCTGTGCCATATCTGGTTCGACATCTTCAACTTCACTCACTTCAGGCCACTGCCTGCGGATGAACCGCGCAAATTCATGCACATCCGCCACCATGCTTTGCATGGTTCCAATACTGCGGATCACATCCTGATTGCGTCCATGTTGTTTATCTTCATGCCGGCTGCCACCAGGGCGGAAGATTGCCTGGAGCGCTTTCATCATTTGATAAGATAATCCACCTTGCTGTGACATAATTCTGCACCTGCCTGTTTACGCTTAAATCGGGTTCGAACGGCTTTTTTACCGTTTCTGGTTGTTTCCCTTTGTTTCCTTAAGGGAACCCCTTCTGAAAATAGGGCGTTTTGTTGTACTTGCCTCGTTCAGACAGCCGATTCGGCTGCACACCCAGGGACGGGCGCCCTATCCATCGGACAGGGTGACCGTTTGGTGTGAGGCCCACGGACCAGCAAGAGTACGGTCAAATCTCGCTGCCGTGACCCACAAGGGGCGCTATCGCGGCTCAATAGATCGGCTGGACTCTGTTGAGCGGCTCCCGCTGCGTACTTCGCTTTGGGAAGGTGATGGGTGCAAGGTCAACTTCTGGGAATTTTCACGCGATCAGCAACACCTGCCGGCGATCCATTCCCCCTGGTTGTGCCGGTTCGGTTTTTGCGTGTTAAAACAAAAATACCGAACATTGCACCCGGGCGGAAATAAACAGGCCAACGTTCAGTATTACGGTATAAAAACAAGCTATCGTTAACTATTTTGGACGCTTTTGCGTCTCGTTCAATTGTATATTGATTATAGCACGCGTTTTCTATGATCAAAAGGTGGCGCATTGCCTCATAAATAATCTTACTTTAGGAAAGGTCGTTGGCTCAAAATAAATGTTACCCTAACGCGGAATACAGGATCCGCAGAGGGAGCAAATGATGAGTCAACGCAGCAAGCGGGAAATGATCGAAGCAATTCGCCCGCGCTATTTGAAAGCTGACAAAGCTGAGAAAGAACAAATACTGGATGAATTCGTAGCCACGACGGGTTATCACCGCAAATATGCGATCCGCCTGCTCAAACACGGTCCGAAGCCCAGGGGGTTGAAAAAGGCTGGTCGCAAAAAGGTTTATCAAAGGGAAGTCGTGCAAGCCTTAGAACAGATCTGGAAAATCTGTGGCCACATTTGTTCGCTGCGTCTCAAACCGTTTCTACCGGAGATCATCCATAAGCTCGAAAGCTGTAATGAACTGAGCTTACCAGAGGAAACAAAGCGCTTATTGTTGGGCATGAGCCGATCGACCATCGACCGCTGTTTGAAACGTGCCCGATCGATCACCGCACAGCACGGCATCTCCACCACAAAACCGGGCAGTCTCCTCAAACAAGCCATCCCAATTCGTACTTTCACTCCCTGGAATGAAGAACAGCCCGGTTTCCTGGAGATCGATCTGGTGGCTCATTGTGGCATGACAACCGAAGGGAGCTATCTGAACACGCTGACAGCCACCGATATCGCCACCGGATGGACGGAATGCCTGGCCCTGCCGCAGAAAACGCAAGCAGCCGTCTCTCAGGCTGTTGTGGAACTGCAAAAATTGCTCCCCTTTCCCTTACGTGGATTGGACTCGGATAACGGCAGTGAGTTTATCAATGACACCCTGTGGCGCTACTGCCAGACCGAACAGATCACCTTCACCCGTTCTCGTCCCTACCAGAAGAATGACCAGGCACATGTCGAGCAAAAGAACTGGTCTGTCGTTCGTCATACCATCGGCTACGACCGCCTGGATAGTCCAGAGGAGTTGGCCTTGTTACGCGAGATTTATACCGCTCTGCGCCTGTATATCAATTTCTTTCAACCTGTGTTGAAACTGGTTGGTAAAGAGCGAATTGACGGCAAAACGATCCGTGAGTATGATCTTGCACAGACCCCTTATCGGCGCGTTTTGGCTGACGTATCAATCCCTGTGGAGGTCAAGACTCGCCTTGTGGCTCAATACGTTCTCCTGAACCCGGTCACCTTGCGTTACCAGATTGATGCCTTGGTCGACCGTTTGTGGAGAATCACTCGGTAACATTCTTATTTGAGGCAACGATTACTCTAAAGTAACATTTTCTTTTGAGGCATTACGGGTGGTAACACCCTTTTGCAATATTTCAAGGAAATGTGAAAGGAAATTGCAAGGTACCACTTAATCTACCTCTACGACTTGTACTCCATTTTCGTTGACATTTTTTGTTTCCTCACCTATGATTATAGAATATCCCCTCGCGAGGTGGCTCATGCCCGGAAAAATTGTCAATCACTTTCGTATTTTACTGGCACAAAAAGCGACCAAACAGCAGCAAAATATTGCTCTGATGGACGTCCAGCGCGAGACGGGTATTGCCTGGTCCACGCTCAATTCCTGGGCAAACAATCAGTTGACCCGTTATGATGCGCCGGTAATTCAAGCTCTATGTGAATATTTTGAGTGCCAGGTAGGGGATCTACTGGTTTACGAGAAGCAAGATTAAAAATACATAAATCACTTGACTACATTATGGCTAAAACTTTTCCCGAATATCTTCCTGAGACAATCTTAAACGACCCAAAGCGTAAAGCAGAAATAAGGATGTATGATGCTTTGGCAACCATGGAATCAAAAATCCTGGTTTTCTACAGCGTTGCCTGGCAGGCAAGGCGCGATGGCGTTGCGCGTGATGGTGAAGCCGATTTTGTTATTGTTCACCCAGACTGGGGAATAATCGTTCTTGAAGTGAAGGGAGGCGGGATTGAATACCACGCCGATTCGGGTGAATGGTTTACTGTTGATCGAAATGGATTGCATCATAAAATTCATGATCCGGTAGAACAGGCGAAGAAAAGTCACTATACATTATTCGAAAAATTATGTGATTTGCCTGGTTGGGATCGGAACCGGTATGTAAACATTGGCCATGCGGTATGTTTTCCAAACATCCATGTGCCAGCAAATTCTCTGAAATTGGATTTGCCCCGTCAAATAATCATAGATCACGATGATATCCAGGAAATCGAAAAAGCAGTTCTTCGTATCTTCGAATACTATGCAAGTAACGGCAGAAAACAACCACTTGGTATGGACAGAACTCGGGTGGTTCAGGATCTTCTAGCATCTTCTTTCGCATTTCGCACCCCATTAGGTATGGAACTGGAAGAGGAAGATGAAAAAATTGTTCAATTAACCGAGCAACAATTACTTATTTTGCAGATCCTGCGAAAACGTAGACGCGCGGCAATTGCCGGGTGCGCGGGATCGGGAAAAACGATGCTGGCATTGAACAAAGCCAGGTTACTCGGTGACCAAGGATTTCGTGTGCTGCTTGTTTGTTTCAATGTGGCATTGGCGCAATATCTCAGGAATTGCGCTCCATCCTCAGTGGCAGTTTACCATTTTCACGGTTTATGTAAGGAGATGGCCCAGGAAAAAGGCTTTTCATTACGCCGGCCGGCAAATGAGCAAGAATATAACGATGTGATTCTGCCCGAGGAATTATTGGACGCGGCAGAACAACTGGGCCCTCAATTTGATGCAATTATCGTGGACGAGGGTCAGGATTTCAAAGAAACATATTGGATAGCACTTGGCGCTTTGTTGGAACCGGATGGAATCTTCTATGTTTTCTATGATGACAATCAAAACTTGTATAGCGGGGCGGATGTACTAAAAGGCGTCATCGATGACGATCCATTTATACTGCCTGAGAATTGTCGAAATACGAAAGCTATTCATAACTTCGTTGTAAAATTTCACAACCAGCCGGACGAATTAATTTGCAGAGCGCCTTTTGGCCGGCCACCGGAATTATTCTTCTATAAAAATGAGGGAAGTCTTTCCCGTTTGGTTCAGGCTAAGCTTCACCATCTGGTTGTAGATGAGCATATCGCTCCTCAAGATATTGTCATCTTGACGCCGCGGGGGCAAGAGAGAACAATTTTTAAGGTCGGTACCCGGCTGGGGAGCTTTGTATTGACCGATGGGAATCGAAAGTGGGAAAACGATATTCAGGTTTCGACAGTACACTCCTTTAAAGGGCTTGAACGACGCATTGTGATTTTGGTAGAGGTAGATGACGCAATTCGTTTTAAACCTGAAGCTATTTTGTATGTTGGTTGTTCTAGGGCAAGGACGCATTTAATCATATTCGCAGACGAAATGCTTTCATCAGACATTCGGCAGCGCATCGAATCAGCTTGTAAGGAATAAATGGGAAACTATGAAATACAAAGAGCTTATCCAATTTGAACCAGTGGTTGACATTATCCAACTCAGGCAGGCTGACCAACGCGCCCGAGCAGAACAACTCGTTTCCACTTATGTCATCTCAGATCGAATGACCGATGTGATTCTCCACAGGATTCTACCAAGTCTGCGGTGTGATCTGGACCGTCCCGGAGATGGTTTATTTATCGTCGGCAATTACGGCACTGGTAAGTCACATCTCATGGCATGGATCACAGCGATTGCTGAATACCCAGATTTACTGGAGCGGGTTACGCACCCCGCTGTCATTGAAGGACTAAAGCCAATCGCAGGAAAGTTCAAGGTTGTCCGTCAAGAGACCGGTGCAACCGAAAAAAATCTGCGCGATATCATCTTGGAAGATCTTGAAAAGCACCTGAACGACATGGGAGTGGCATATCACTTCCCTTCGATGGAAAAAGCTTCCAATAACAAGGATTTGCTGATTGAAATGATGCGGGAGTTTCAAAAAGTATTCCCTGAGTATGGGTTATTGGTCGCCATGGATGAGCTACTGGATTACCTGCGTGGTCGTAAGGACCAGCAGTTAGCTCTGGACTTGAATTTTCTTCGCGAGTTGGGTGAGGCATGCGAGATATCGCCGTTTCGCTTTATTGCTGGTATCCAAGAATCCTTATTTGACAGCCCGCGCTTCCAATTTGCTGCGGATTCGATTCGAAGGGTGAAAGCCCGGTTTGAGCAGGTGCGGATCGTGCGTGAAGATATGGCCTATGTAGTGTCACGACGTCTTTTAGCCAAGACGGAACTGCAGAAACAGCAAATACGCAAACATCTCGAAAAATTCACCGCGCTCTATATGGCGATGGCGGAACACCTGGATGAGTATATTGATTTATACCCTATCCACCCCTCGTATCTTGAGATCTTTGAACGGGTAACGGTTGTTGAAAAACGTGATTTGCTGAAAGCATTAAGCCGCCAGATGGAGTCAAAACTAGATCTTGAGGTCCCCGCCAATGAAACCGGCCTGCTTTCTTTTGATGAGTACTGGGCAATACTGAACGAAGATCCTTCTTACCGCTCGGTTCCAGAAATCCGAGAAGTACAAGAGAAAGCCAGGGTTTTGCAGGATCGTATTAAGACTGCTCCAAATATGCGCGATTATCGCCCGGCAGCCATGCGAATGATCGCTGCGCTGGCAGTGCACCGCCTTACGCTCACCGATCTATACGCGCCTGTAGGACTCACTCCTGGCGAACTGCGCGACCAGTTGTGCCTGTACCTGCCAATTCCCGAAGACGATGCTGACTTCCTTCTTACGACTGTCGAGTCCGTTCTCCACGAAATCTCTCGGGCTGTGAATGGGCAGTTCATATCTCGAAACTCTGAAAATGATCAGTATTATCTGGACCTAAAGAAGGATATTGATTTTGACTCGCTGATTGAACAGCGAACCCAGTCTCTGGATGCGGAACAGTTAAACCGGTATTTCTTCGATATGCTCGCTCGCGGGCTTGAGCTTAATGAAAGTACCTATGTACCTGGTTTTCGCATCTGGCCCAGAGAACTTCCGTGGGCTGGACAGGGAATGAGCCGGCGAGGATATATCTTCTTAGGCGCAACCAATGAGCGCTCGACGGCTCAGCCAGAGCGGGATTTTTACCTCCACTTTCTGTCCCCCTATGGAGAGGAAAAGGTTGAATTATCCCAAAAACCGGATGAGATATTCTTTCGGATTTCTCAAAAGAACATGGATTTTGAGGACATGATGCGCCGCTATGCTGGCGCGAAAGAAATGAGCTCAATCTCGTCCGGCAGCAATAAAGAGCAGTATGAAAGAAAGGCCGATCAGGCGCGCATTTTCCTTCATAAATGGCTCAGGGATAATCTCACCCGAGTAATCTCGATTCAATACAAAGGGAAACAGGTATCCGTTCCCGAAGCATTATCTCAATTCCACCTGAATATTCGCGACCTTTCTTTGCGCGACCAGGTTTTTCGGCTTGCATCTGCTTTCTTAGGTGACCGCTTCAAACAGCAGTATCCACTCTACCCCAAGTTTAATGGATTTGAATTCACCATGGAAACAATGCCCCAGGCAGCCGAAGCAGCCATTCGAGCAATCCTGGGCAATGCGGTTACGCGGCCAGCGCAGATTGTGTTGGATGGCCTCAACCTGGCGCATATGGAAAATGGACAGCTCGTTTTCACAACCGAGGATAGTGTGTACGCTCGGTCAATTCTTGAGCGGTTGTACAAATTACCAGAGGAGAAAGTCATCAACCGTTCTGATTTGATCCAGGGCGCGCGGGATGCTGAACGCGATACGCAATTTGGATTAGAGCCAGAATGGTTTATGGTGGTGCTGGTTGCGCTTGTTCGGCAGGGCGAAATTTCCCTAAATCTCCCCGGGGTCCGCATCGATTCCGCCAACCTGGATGAAGCGGGGCGGGTTGGATTGCCCATGTTGATGCGCTTCAACGCGGTTTCCCGGCCCAAGCCGATCCCTGAGCAAAGCCTGCGCGCCTTGTTTGAAGGCCTGGATTTGAACGCGGATTTGATCAGTGATCCTAGAAGCCATGAACTGGCTATTTCGCAGTTGAAATTTGCG
>JAAEXZ010000105.1 GCA_017879645.1 Nitrosomonas sp. | reverse complement strand
TTCGTTTTTCATCGTGGCCGCCAAATTGCTTGCGCATTGCCGAAAGAATACGGTCAGCGTAATTGGCTTCTCCTTGAGACTCGAAGCGCCCGAATAACGCGGCGCTGATGACGGGCGCCGGCACGCCTTCGTCGACGGCGGCTAACGTGGTCCAGCGTCCTTCGCCGGAATCGGAAACACGTCCGGAAAATTGTTTAAGCTCCGTGTCTTCAATGAGTGCGGCTGCGGTTAAATCGAGCAACCAGGATGAGATCACGCTACCTCGACGCCATACTTCGGCCACTTTACCGATGTCGATGGGATATTGATATGCTTCGGGATCGCGCAATGGAGCGGTTTCGGCATCTTGCGTTCTCGGGCGTAGACCGACGTCCGCGTGCTTGAGAATGTTGAGCCCTTCGGCATATGCCGCCATCAAGGCGTATTCGATACCGTTGTGGACCATTTTTACGAAGTGTCCCGCACCGACCGGACCGCAGTGCAGGTAACCTTGTTCTTCGGAACCGGGTACGCCGTCGCGTCCGTAAGTGCGCGGCGCAGTCGCGATACCCGGTGCGATGCTTTTAAAGATCGGATCGAGATAACGAATGACGTCATCTTCTCCGCCGATCATCAGGCAGTATCCGCGCTCGAGTCCGAATACGCCGCCACTGGTGCCGCAATCGACATAATGAATGCCTCGTGGTTTAAGTGCGTTGGCGCGCGCTTGATCATCGCGATAGTAGCTGTTGCCTCCGTCAATGATGATATCATCGGATGAAAGCAACATTGCCAGATCCGAAACGATCTTGCCGGTGATGCCTGCGGAAACCATCACCCAGACAACACGCGGTTGGGTGAGTTTGGCAACAAAATCGTTAAGCGAGTCGGCGTGCCGGATATCAGGGCCTGTAAGCGCCTTGACGGCATCGGCATTGACGTCGTAGACCACGCAAGAATGCCCATCCTTAGTCAAGCGCCGAACCAGATTGGCGCCCATACGTCCAAGACCAATCATACCAAGTTGCATACGGTATCTCCTTACCGATTTTGATTTAACGCTCTAAGTCTTACCGCCGTCTTCCAAACTCAAAGAAGATAAATCGAATCAGAATTCACCGACTCTGCCGGAATATGTGATGATGCTGTAGATTCCAGGAATTGAAAATTTTTTGATGAGTGAATTTTTTCTATCTACAGGAAGCACTCACTTAACTGAAGATATGCTTGCTGCTGCAGAAATGATGCGCTCCCGATAACGCATAGTCAAGCAATATGAGGTGTACTGTAAAAAATGGCGCCTGTAGATTTATGGGTATGCTGATTTTCATGGAGTCCAGAGTTTCAAAAAAATGAAGACATGAGATGGAGGATGAAGATGGAATTACCGCTATCACCTAACAATATTGAGAGAAAGCTGAATGGGAAAACTTCAGCTACATAATCAAACAGCTTGAATAAGTCTTCTCCTTTATCTAGCCGGAGTGAATTGCTTTTTGTCTGATACTTGATCAGCAAAGCAGCAATAGTAAAAGCTAACTTTATCTTTACTGCAGAAATTCAAGTCCGGGCATCAATAAACCGTTATCTCCATGAATAGCCATGGTTAATAAAAATTCACATCAGTTATATTAGTCCCTCAAAACAAAATATAAGAAATGGGTATCCAGGATCGTGATTACTATCGAGAAAAACAATGGAGTGAACATGATACAAAGGGGCAGAAACCGGCCACTAGCATGTCATGGAAACATTTCTTGGGGAGTATTTTATTCTTGGTGTTATTTGCTTTAATTATCCTGGCAATTTTTGACCATTATAAGCCACGGCACCCAATCCCCTCCCGAGTTGCGGAAAATCAGTCTGCTGCAGAGAACAAGCCGCGCAACTGTAGTTCATTGCCACCTCACGGATTATCGTATATGTTTGATCCATCGATGAATCGTACCGATGTCCTTTATTCAGGTCTCGAGATAGAAAATGATCACGATCATCCGATGATAGCCATAATTACTGATCAATTAGGGTCAAAGCGGCTTTTAGCCATATCCATCGCTCCAAGTAAAGTTGCCCAAGTTACTCTGCCAGTCGGTCAATATGGCATGCATGTTTTACTGGGATCGAGCTGGTGTAATATCGAAATGGGTTTCTCAGACGGTGCGACTGCTACGGTGGCCGGCGGAATTTCTATTATGGTTGGTTCAACTACTTCGATGCACTTTTCTGGTTCGGGGATTCGACCAATACAGCTTGCTCTTGCTTACAGTATGTCAAAGCCTACCGATTTTCAGATTGATATACAGCCAAATGAAGTCCTTGGAAATGGAAAACTTGATTTGGTGCAGACTAAGGATGGTCATTATTTTAGTTCAGGCACTGTCAATGGTGTTCCAGTCGTTTTCATGATAGATACTGGGGCAACGGTGGTATCGGTTTCAAAGAAAATCGCTTCGCAGGCAGGTATAGAGAAATGTGCTCCTCAAATGACATCAACTGCAAACGGCATGGTCGATGCCTGTTTGGCTGTAGTGTCTGAAGTTACTTTCGGCGAATTCCGCCTTACCAATGTCAAAGTTATGATCATGCCTGATATGTCAGGAAACTCGCTATTAGGGATGAATGTATTGCGGAATTTTCATATTGAGCAAATTGATAAGGTGATGCGAATTTCCTCTCGCTGACCCCAATTTTTGATCAAATTGCGCTTGCGATATTTCCATTTTCATCAACTATTACAAGTCTTCATATCATGAATCATCAGATTCCAGGAAAATCAGCATATCTGAGTAAATTCTGATTCTCATTTTCTATAGTTTTACTTATAATTTATCTGGCTTGTCTAGCTTAAAAAAGGAGAAATTATGGATGAATGGCGTATAGCAGATGCAAAAAATAAATTTAGCGAATTGTTCAATAATGCACTGATGGGAAGAGCGCAGATAGTTCATAGACGAGATGGTGATGTCATTATTCTTTCCAGAAATGAATATGAGCGATTGTTGGGCCAAAAGAAAAGCTTCAAACAATACATTCTTTCTGCGCCACATGAAATCGACAACTTAGATGATATGCGCGATAAAAATCCAGTACGCTCAATCGATCTATGAGGATTTTGTTAGACACATGTGTATTGTCTGAACTCTATAAACCTGAACCATTGGTTTCGGTATATGAGGCGGTTAGCAGAATTCCAGATGAGCATCTATTTCTCAGCGTTATTACAGTAGGAGAAATCAGAAAAGGGATTGCAATATTACCAGAGGGGCAACGCAAACAAGCACTGTTAAGCTGGTTCTTAACAATTGAACGTGAATTTGCTGAATGCTTATTGCCAATAAATGTAGAAACGGCCGGGATATGGGGAAAAATAACGGCCAAGGCACAACAAAATGGGTTCATTGTTTCTGCAAGCGATGGTCTCATTGCAGCAACTGCACTCCAACATGGCTTGCATTTGATGACACGAAATGTAAAGGATTTTGAACCGACTCATGCCATGCTCATTAATCCGTGGATGTAGGAAAATGCATGTACTAACTGGTAGTACCCCGTCGCGCCAGTGGAATAAATAGTGTGATTGCGTAAGAAAGTGATGGATTCATCGTTACTTAAAATAACGATGAATGACAGAGAGAGATCAATAAAACAGTCGTATCGAGAAGATTGTGAATTGAGTTTACTTCACACCAGCGGCCGCATCAGAGAGTGCTTTTCTAGGCTTGAATTTAACGACCTTCTTGGCAGGAATTGTCAGGGTTTTACCCGTTGCTGGATTGCGGCCTTCACGGCTTGCGCGCTCGGATACTGAAAAAGTACCAAATCCCACTAACTGAACATCATTTCCCTTTGCCATAGCTTCTTGAAGAATTTCAAGTAGACCATTGAGCATGACCGTTGTCTGGGCCTTGGAAGTTTGGGAGCGCTCAGCAATGGCTTCAATCAGTTCAGTCTTGTTCATGGCGTGCCTTATAGATAATAGCTGGAACAGATGCTAACTTAAAAGGAAGCATTAATTCAATAGCCTTGATCATTTGACCAGTAATGTAGTCTATATGCCTGTCACAAGCTTTAGTGGTGAAGTGTGCATTTTTGAATCGATGTATTTGCAGGAGTAAGTATTTGACAGCATCAAGTCAGGCATGTTTGAATATTGTTACGCATATCTAAATGGAGCACATCAATCATGACCAATCGGGGCGGTAAAAGAGAAAATGCAGGTAGGCCAACTGGCCAGGGTAAATATGGTGAATCAACAGTAACAATGCGTATACCACAAAGCCAGACGGCTACGGTCAAAAGTTTCCTGGAAGCCTGGCAACGTAAAAAAGCAGAGAGTGGCGGTGATACCGCAGTGACCGAAGTGGATGAGTTCCTCACTCCTGCGATCAGTGAACAGCCAACACTATTGCCATTATTCTCCACCAAAGTGGCAGCGGGTTTTCCCAGTCCGGCAGATGATCATGTTGAGAAGCAGCTCGATGTCAGTGAATTCCTGATCGACCATGCTGCATCGACGTTCTTTGTCACGATCAAGGGAGATTCGATGATCGATGTTGGTTTGCTGCCTGGCGATAAAGTAGTGGTAGATCGCTCCAAAACACCCGGTATCGGCGATATTGTCCTGGCCGTGGTGGATCGGGAATTCACCATCAAAATCCTCGATCATGGCGCGAACAGGATGCCACGGCTGCTGCCAGCCAATTCAACGGGCGCTTACAAACCTATTCACATTCGCCCAGACACTCAGTTTGAGATTTTCGGGGTCGTGATCGGATCATTCCGCCGCTTCAAATGACGATACTGTTGCCGTGCTATGTGCTGCTGGATCTGGAAACGACAGGAGCCACCCCAACCCAGGATCGCATCACAGAGATCGGCTTGATCCGCTATGAAAACGGTGTTGAAGTGGGCCGCTGGAATACTCTCATTAATCCAGAAGTCAGCATCTCACCCTTCATCCAGCGGTTGACGGGAATCACCCAGGACATGGTCAGCCATGCGCCCACTTTCGCGCAAGTGTGTGAAACGCTGCTGCAATGGCTCGATCAGGCGGTAGTGTGCGCGCACAATGTGCGTTTCGACTATGGTTTCCTCAAGAGCGAGTTTAGGCGCATCGGTGTTTCCTTCCAGAAGAAACTACTGTGCACGGTCAAACTTTCCAGAACACTCTATCCGCAGCATCACTCACATAGTCTCACTGCCATTATTGAGCGGTTTCAGCTGGTCTGTAACCAGCGCCACCGCGCCATGGGCGATACCGAAATGATGGCGGCATTCATCGATGTCGCGATCCGGGAATTTGGCGAATCAACGGTTCAGGAAACCGCCAGAACACTGCTGAAACAGCAAGCGCTCCCAACAGGCCTTGACCATCTGGATATTCATACCATCCCGGAAACCTGTGGTGTTTATTTATTCCACGGCGACAGCGCATTGCTGTATGTCGGCAAAAGCGTTTCACTACGCTCCCGAGTATTCAACCACTTCCAGGGCGATCATCGTTCCGCCAAAGAAATGCGTATCGCACAGGAAATCAGGCGCGTCGAATACCGTATCACCAGCGGAGAGCTGGGTGCATTGTTACTGGAGTCGCGCCTGATCAAGGAACACCAACCCATCCATAACCGGCAGCTCAGACGCGAACGACAACTCTGTGCCTGGCAGGTATCGAACAATCCCAATGCCAAGCCGCTGGTGACCTTGATCAATGACAGCGATATTGACTGGCGTGCCGCAGGCAATGTTTATGGCACTTTCAAAACCAAACGGCAGGCAATAGAGGTTTTAAACAAGCTGGCCGACGAGTACGGGTTATGCGATAAGGCACTGGGACTGGAAAAAGGCTCCGGCGTGTGTTTTGCGCACCAATTAAAGCACTGTAAAGGCTTGTGCGCTGGCCAGGAGTCCGCCGAATCGCACTGGCTACGCCTTCTCACGGCTTTGAGCCATTACAAACTACTGACTTGGCCATATGCTGGGCGCATCGGCATCCGGGAACATAACCCGGACTACGACATCACCGAAATACACGTCTTTGATCAGTGGCGCCATCTAGGGAGCGTCAAGGATCATCAGGAGTTGGATGAGCTATCGACACATCCATGTTTTGACCGAGATACCTACCGCTATCTGCTTAAATTCCTGAATCGTAAAGAAGTCGAAGTAATCGCATTGTAAAGACAGAAACATGCCACACCGTGCCAGGTTTGAATTGAAGTGTAGTGAAAACTCAATTTCATCGGTAACCACTTGGGATATACGCCTAATTGGCACCAGATTTCATAATCTGTTGGCGAAGCTACATCTCTAGTATAAGTTTTGCATTATTTTCTCTGGAAATGGTGCAAAACAGTTATCAGTCCGATAACTTGAGGAGAGCATGATGAACACTATTCAAATCGTAATTTTTGGTGTGATCAATTTCTCATGTTCAGTAAGGGCAGTATACATTCTTCAACATGGGGAAATGCTTTACATTGACAGTGGCAAGAATAAGGTCTTTGTTTTCGGCAGAAGACGCAAGTAGTGCATCAACAATGCCGACCCCATGGCTCTTCCCGTACTGGCGCCGATATAGGCCACCTTTAATAGCAGCTTCATCGTCTAATGGAATAACAGGGAAATGCTGCACCAGCTTATCAAGCGAGTCGCGTTCTTTACCTTCTCGGACGCCTGCATATAATTCCGCAACAGTGAGGGCGGATAAGAAAGGAGGCGCATCCAATTTCTCAAGAAACTGCGCAGCTTTTTCATTACCTCGAAAAAAATCGATCAGGATGCAGGTATCTAAAAGATAATGTCCCATGCTTAGCGATCAAATTCTCCTCGAATTAATTGCATACGTTGTTCAGCGTTCTCATCATCAGACCACATACCTTTCATGTCATGTAATGATTGCTTCCATTGACTATGTAAGGCGTTTCTTTCCGATAATAATAAATCTACCGCCTCACGAATAAGCTCGCTCTGGCGTATTCCAGAAGTGAGGGCCAGAGACTTGAGCGCTTGTTCCTGCTCTCTAGATAGATATACCTGTGTACGAATCATCGAATCATTCTTCATATACATTACTATATATGTTTATAATAAAAAATTCAAGTGCGAAATCGACGAGGTAAAAATCTCATAAGCATAAGGAATCCCGAATTTTATTAATGGGAGAGCATAAAAAAAGTGGGGTGTATTTTTTCCAAATCATGCCGCCATTTTCAAAATTGATGTAGGTCTTTCCGCGTTTTTTTCGATCTTTAACCCCGGATACCAGCGTTCAAAGTGACGGTGTAAATCGTTATTCAGTACCGC
>JAAEXZ010000104.1 GCA_017879645.1 Nitrosomonas sp. | reverse complement strand
CCTTCGTTCTCGCGATCTTCCTCATCGACCAGAATAACCATTCTGCCCTGTTTCAGGTCGGTGACGATGTCCTCGATTGCACTGATACTCATGTTCAATTAATCCTGACTGTCTTCAAGGTTCAGTAACCTGGCCACGTAACGCGCCAGCATGTCAGTTTCCAGATTGACCCGCATTCCTGGTGACAATGCCTGCAAGTTGGTCATGGCCAGGGTATGTGGAATGAGATTGATGGCAAACTCATTGCCGATAATTTTGTTGATCGTCAGGCTGACGCCATTCACCGTCACGGAACCCTTGTGCGCAAGGTATCGAGCAACAGACTGGGGCGCCCGGATGATCAGCTCCACGCATTCTCCTGTGTGTTCGACTTTCGCCACGACGCCCACGGCATCGACGTGACCACTGACGAGATGTCCTCCCAGCCTGTCCGACAGCCGCATGGCTTTTTCCAGATTGACGCAAGCGGCAGGCTGATCCAAACCACTGGTGCAATGCAATGTTTCTTCGGAAACATCGACTGCAAACGAATCGTTCGCCAATGCGGTTACCGTCAGACAAACGCCATTCACAGCAATACTATCACCCGGCATGACATCGCCCAGATCCAGCCGTTGTGTGGAAATGGTCAGAGACAAACCGCCTTGCCCCTTTTCCTTGCCGGGATGGATTTGGGAGATGGTACCCACGGCTTCTATGATTCCGGTGAACAATTCAAATTTCCAGGTTGCAATCCAATAATGCGCATAGTTTAGCATTACCCGGTGTCAAGAATCTGTTCGGATGACGGCTTGCCGCTGATCACTTGATCTGGAGCCCGAAACGAGGTGCGGTCAATGTTACATCGACATCGGAACGTGCCCAGGCTTGTCTGAAACGTTCTCCGATCAGTTTTGCCTCATCATGCTTGTGCTGTGCTTCCAGGGCCTGCTTCAGGCCGTACAGTGCCCAGCCATTATTGCGGTTGCGACGCAGGTCTTCCCAGAAAACTGTTTCAGCTTCTGCCGGTTGACCCGATTCCAGCAGAATGGCGCCCAATGCCAGCCGGGGAGGCAGATGAAATTCGGCAGGCTCGGTATAGACCAGGGCATCTTCCAGACGCACCGCTTTTTCCAGATACGCAATGGCCTGATCGTATTGTTTTCGGGCCGCAGCGATTTCACCTGCCAGCACTTCGGGTGCGATGGCAAGAATAGCATTGGCGGTATTTTTCGATAGCAAGGGATGCTGCAACGCGGGATCCTTCATGATCTTGCGCAGCGCTGCCAATTCCAGTTCAGCCTGCGGCAGTTGCTGGTTAGCCACGTAGGCGAGGCCGCGAACATAATGCCAGCTTCCGGTCAGAAAAGGACTGATTGCAGGTGGTGCCGGTTCAGCAAGAATAGTCTGCCAGTGACCAAAACGGGCCAGCGCCCAGTAGGGTGTGACACGAAAAATAGCCGTCAGCGGAATGGCTTTGAGCAAATTATCGTCAACCTTGCTGGCCGTTTCCCTAGCGGAGTCGAGCGCGATTTTGCCTTGTCCATCTGCGGTGGCCGCAGACCATAAAAAATGAATATTGTGTGGATAGTACACCAGCGGATACAGACCTTGGGCATGAGAGTGCTGCATGTAATTTTCGTCCGCGGCAATGGCGAGCTGATTGCTTTTCATGGCATCGGCGTAGCGGCCGACGCGCTGATAGATATGCGAGGCCATGTGTATCATGTGTCCTGCGCCGGGCATGAGTCCCAGCAGCGTATCGGCTGCCTGCTCGGCCCGCTCCGGTGTGCTGGTGGGTTCGATGAGGTGAATATACATATGCAGTGCGCCGGGATGCTCGGGATTACGCTGCAATACCGCTTCGGTCAGTGCAACGATGGCTTGCGTGCCCTCATGGGGCGTGCCATCACGCATCCAGTACCCCCACGGCCGCACATCCATCATGGATTCGACATACAACATGGCGATATCCGGATCATCCGGGAACAGTCTATGCACTTCCCGCATGGCCTCGGCATACGCCTTGTCATGGGTTATCCGATTTTCGGTTTTACCAGAATAACGCTTTTCCAATGCCTGAATAAGCGCCCGCTCCTTTTGGGATGCTTTGAGCATCAGCGATTTGGCGCGCTGGAGGTGTTCGTGAGCATGCGGCTCCTCATTGGGTTCCATCATTGCATTAATGTTGGGTCCCAGCACGAGCGCCTGCCCCCAGTGTGCCATGGCCAACTCGGGATCGAGTCTTGCAGCTTCACGAAATGCTCGGCGAGCTTCGGCATGATTGAACGCATAGGCCAGATTAAGACCTTGATCGAAGTACTGCTGGGCTAGTGGATTGCGTGTACTAACCGGAAAGGTATGCTTGCCGAGATTCTGTAGCCGAAGAGCATGTTGTTCCTTCAAATCAGATTGCTGTACCGTGCTGGACACCGGAGCATGCGATTGACTACTTTCTTTTTCTGCTGTAGCCCATGATGTGACGGGGCTTGCAACGGCCAGAACCGAAATCAAAAAGGGAAAGATACTAACTCGGGGGTGCATATCTGCCTCCGTAAAAAATGTTGATTATCAGGTTAACAGGAAATTTCCCGAGATTATTCAGCCGTGGTGGGATCAATCACGGATCGAACTTGCGCAACACGCGTGACAGGGAATTCACCCTGCTCTGCGTGCGCTCGAATAGCGGCCTCGTCCGGCGCAAGATAGAGGCAATACACTTTATCATCGGTCACGTAGCTTTCCAGCCATTGGATGCTTGGTCCCATGCTGTTGAGAATAGCGCAGGACTTTTGCGAAATAGCTTGGAGGTCTTGGGGCGTGAACGAGCCTGCGCCAGGAATTTCACGTTCAATAATATATTTGGGCATATCTTTCTCCTTTAATTGTTAATAAAAACGACCGGTCGTTTTTTTAAATACTAAAAAAATAATTACCGTATAAAAAAATCATTCAATAAATCATGACAGCATTGCTTGACGGGCGCGGATGATTTTTCTATTTGCATTCGCAACAGCGCGCCTTGCCATGTATTAATCAATAAATCAGCCATTTCTTCGGGAGTTTTGTCCGTTCTGACAGATCCTTGTTGCTGTGCCTGGGCCAGACCGGACTGCAATAAATCGCGATATCGTGCGATTGCCGATTGCAACGATTGCTGACATACGTCGCTGGTGCTGCCAATTTCTCCCATCAGGCTACCCAGTAAACAACCTCCTTTAAATTTGTTTTCTTCAAGTTCCACAATTAATTCGGCAAAATAGCGCCGGATCGCACCCAGCGCATCGGAATCGGATTGCTGGAGATGTGTGGATAACCGCAAAATAAACGGCTCGATATAATGCTGGATGACCGCCGCACCATATTCTTCTTTGCTGCTGAAGTAGTTATAAAAAGAACCTTTGGGGACATTAACCGCATCCAGAATCTCCTGTAAACCAGTGCCATGATAGCCTTGGCTCATAAAAAAAATGACACCCTGACTCAGCAGACCTTCTCGATTAAATTCTTTTTTATTTGATTTTGACATTTAGCAATAATACGACCGGTTGTCTTAAAAATCAAATAAAAATTGTATTTAATTCATTTCAGCTACGGATTCCCAGATGGATTGGCGCGCCCAACACGATTCGAACGTGCGACCCCCGCCTTCGGAGGGCGGTACTCTATCCAGCTGAGCTATGGGCGCTTGATGGTGATTCTTTTGCTCATTTTGCGGGGTGACAGGATAACTGCTTTTAGGGTTTCAGTCCAATCGGCGACAGGAAACCCGGGGTGATGATCAATCATGCTATCGCTCATTCACTCCATACTACGGTGTTTGGTTTGTACAAGCTCGGGAAAAATCTTGACGGTTTTAACTACTCTATTCTTGATTTGAATGATTTCCATCGGATGACCCGCGATATTCAATCCGATTCCGGATTCAGGGATTTCCTGAAGATATTCCAGGATCAGGCCATTCAACGTTTTGGGGCCATTCAGCGGAAATTGCAAATCCAGTTTGCGATTCAATTCACGCAGCAGCGTGCTACCTTCAACAAGGATACTGCCATCGTCCTGTTTGAGAAAGGTACTCGTCTGGGTGGGCGCATGCGTGGTGAATTCTCCGATAATCTCTTCCAGAATATCTTCCAGTGTCACCAATCCCATCAGTTCGCCATATTCGTCCACCACCAATCCAATTCTTTTCTGATTTTCCTGAAAAAGCTGCAACTGGGAAAACAGGGGGGTTCCGGATGGAATGAAATAGGGATCACGCATCACTTTCTCCAGCGTTTCTGCTGTGATTTTCCCATTCTGCATCTGATTCATGACCTTGCGGACATGCACGATACCAATGATGTTGTCCATGCGTTCGCGGTAAACCGGCAGGCGCGTATGATGACAGGTGAGCAGTTGTGAATGGATGACGTCATCGTCAGCGCCCAGATCGATCGCTTCAATCTGGTTACGCGGTACGATAATGTCATCGACGGTGATGGTTTCAATATCGAACAAATTCAGAAGCATGCTTTGGTGTTTATGCTGTATGAAATGTCCTCCCTCCAGAACCAGGGTTTTCAGTTCCTCGGTACTGATTTTCTGCTCGATTCCACCCTGTTGAGGTTTTAACCCGAATATTCGCAACAGGCCGCTGACAAAAAGATTCACAAACCAAACGATGGGGTAAAAAACCGTCAACAATGGTGTCAGGATGTAGCTGGAAGCAAGTGCAATGCGTTCCGGATAGGTTGCAGCAATCACCTTGGGTGTAATTTCACTGAATACCAGAATGGCAAAGGTAACGGCGACCGTGCCTATGAGCAGCGCAAAATCGTCATGTTCAAAAAAGGTTGCCACCAGGATGGCCACCAATGTCGCAGAAGCCGTGTTAAGCAAATTGTTACCCAACAGAATGACGCCGAGCAGTCGATCCGTTTTATCCAATAACTTGATGGTCAGGTGAGCGCCACGGTGTCCCTGTTTGGCCAAATGACGCAACCGATAGCGGTTGATTGCCATCATGCTGGTTTCGGATAAAGAAAAAAAACCGGACAGAATCAATAAAAACGCCAATGCAATCAGCATGACGGGTAATGGCAAGTCTTCCAAAGAACTCCTCTAATGCGCAGTAAGCGTGGATTTCATACAATGAACTGAAAAAACTGAAATGCAGTTGATATATTCTGGAGTCAAATGGATGTTTGTCAACAGAAAAAATATCCGGAATTGCTGATTTGCAGTATTTCAAAATAGCGAAGTACCGTGGCATGGGCTATGCACCAATGATTTCTGCATGATAAATTCATTTTTCAGATTCAATTTTTATTTGTTAAATGCCCTTGGTTAGGGCAAGATTCCAGATTCCGAATTTAAACTTGTGAATGTATTTCTACTGTGATTTGTTATGAACATCCGCTTAATGAGCGTATCCGGACCTTATTAAGACTAGAAGACTTATTCAAGCGAATTGATTACTTCTCGGCACAAACAACCGCTGCCGAGCATCATGCCACGCTGATCGCTCTGTTTGAAGTTCTGGAGATTACCAGCCGGGCAGACATCAAGTCCGATTTACTGCATGAATTGGAGCGGCAAAAACAGATGCTGGAAGTATTGCGTAAAAATCCGCATGTTGCTGAAACCGTGCTGAATAATGTATTGAGCAGTATTACGATTACATTCAGGGAATTGCTGGAAATGCCCGGTAAAGTAGGAGAACACTTGCGCGAAATCGAATGGCTTATGTCGATCAAGCAGCGTATGGCGATTCCAGGTGGTTGCTGTGCATTCGATTTGCCAACTTATTACTACTGGTTGAATCTGGATGTTTCCCAGCGGCAGCAGAATTTTAACGATTGGCTGGCACCTTTCCGGCCAGTGCGGGATGCTTTCGGAATCGTGCTCTATTTGCTTCGCGAAAGTGAAAGAACCAGCAAAGTCGTTGCGACTCAAGGGGTATATCAGCAAAGCGGACTGGAGCGTACGCCACTGATGTTAAGACTGACACTGAGTGAAGATTTGCTTTGCGTTCCGGAGATCAGCGCAAACAAATACGCATTAAACATCCGCTTCATTCCGGCATTAACCGCCCAACGCAACAAAACGTATGAAAATGATGTTGAATTTGAATTGACTTTTTGTAATCTGTAAAGTCAATTCAAATCATGCCAATCGCTCTGACATAACCAACAATTCTCGTATTTTTATCAGTAAAGAGCAGCTTCCAGCTGCCAGTCAGACTTTACGCAAGGAAATTTCCCGGTACATCCAGCGGATCTGATCATACTTTCTACCTGCACCTGAAAAAACCAAATTTTGTTTTAATCCTCGTCGTGATAATCTTTAGCATGAAATTCTAAAATGATTACGCTTAAACCCACTTTAACCTCCCAAGACCCATAATTTTTATGAAAAGCTATTGTCGTCCATCATAAAAACCACCCAAAGCAATTCAATGACAACCCAAAATAGGGAACAAACAGATGAATAATATTTTATCCGGCATAATCGCCGTACTAATGATCGTAGCTATTGCTTACGGGGGAGCATGGTTGTATCAGTTTATGGTCGAAATGTTCAAAAAGACAGTGTAACCAGCAATACTGCCTAAAAAGGGGAAATCCCTTATTCAATCCGATCGTAAGAATCAGGCATGCCCCAATTACCCACTGGCAATGCAAAATTGCAAGCAAGCTCTAAAATAACGCGACACTCCAAATGAAAGAAGAAATCAAACGCAGATTACAAAAAAATGAATACTGGCAGCGTTGCCTCTATATGTTATTTTTCATAGTTATTTATGGTGCCTCGAAATTCGTTGTTTTTGGTCTTATGGTATTTCAGTTTGCTACCCTGATCCTGACCGGAAGCCTGAATGAGCAACTATTGAAATTTAGCCAAAACCTCAGTACTTATCTTTACCAGATTACAATTTTTCTGACCTACAACAGCGATCAGCTTCCATTTCCATTCAGCGCCTGGCCTAATGGGACACCGGACTGAGGAACGCTTTTCCCGCATTGCTCTGAGTGAGCCGATTCATCCTGACTCATCCTTCTAGCTTAATCTCCCGCCCTCTGTCGCCAAGTATTTATTGACTTTGACTTCAAAGAAATAAGCAAAAAAATACTTTAAAAATCACACATCATCGAATACCATGAAGCCGAATGATGACTCAAAACTATGCAAGCGGGTCAGATTTCAGTTGATCTAAAAGTAATCAAAGTCTCGCATATCCTGATATCCGCAATACATCGATTCTGAACGCGCTTGATCTGCGGGAAGGCTGGAGGGCTTTATTTGGGATATGTCAATTTACTCAAGGAGGGTTCATGATGAAAAAGGCAACATTATTGGCAACCGCAATGGTTGCGTTGAGTTTCCCAAGTATAAACATGGCCGAGGTTATTTCATTTATCGAAATGCCATTGACAGCCAGCCAGGAAGCGGTAACTGCGCCTACACCGACACCTGCCCCTGTTTCCAATGGATATGGAAGAATTACCGCACTCTACGACAGCAGCAGCAAGATATTAACTTACAATGTGACCTGGAAACTACAGGACGACGCCGTGCCGCGAACACACCAGGCAGGTAATAATCACATACATGGACCCGCAGAAGTGGGCACGGGCGCACCGATTGTCATTCCGTTTCCCGATTTACCCCTGACCAACTCTGGCAATGTTTCGGGTTCGCTCACACTCACCGCCGAGCAAGTCGCAGCCATCGAAACCGATCTGATAGAAGGGCGCATGTATTACAACATCCATAGCACGCTGTATAGCGGTGGTGAAATACGCGCGCAACTGATTTCAAATGGGGCCAACGCAACTGGCGCACTCTACCAGAATTCTGAACTTACTCTTTCGAATGTACTGGTACCTGGACTTGAGGGCGCACAGGCTTACGATGCGGTACTCAACTCTGCTACTGGTACCTTTGTTTTGACGACAGCGACGCCTTTACGGTAAGCATTATATTTACTTACATAGTTTCCCCGCAGTTTTAATGCGGGGAAACTATATTCGCAATAGGATTAAGCTATATCGTTTTTGTAGCCATTTTTTGGATAAAAATCATCTGAGATAATTTTACTGTTGTTTACAGACATTTAATTTAATAAGCTGCAGAGATAGGAATAGATAAAATTGATAACAAAAAACCAACTGCTGAAACTCAATAAACTTCTAAA
>JAAEXZ010000021.1 GCA_017879645.1 Nitrosomonas sp. | reverse complement strand
TTTTCCTGCAATGACGCGCACCCGGCCTTTATTCTCCGGTAGATCGATGACAGGAATTTGACTAGCCAGGATACTTTGGTAGCGAGGTGGCGACATTTTGTCCTTGGCTGGCAAGTTGACCCACAATTGCACCATCTCCAGCACGCCGCCATGCCGCGCAAAGTCACGACCATGAAATTCTTCATGAACCAAGCCAGAAGCAGCCGTCATCCATTGCACATCTCCCGGGCCGATCTTGCCGCCACCACCAGAACTGTCGCGATGCTCCACTTCACCGCTAAACACGATCGTGACGGTCTCGAAACCGCGATGAGGATGCTCTCCAACGCCATGGCGCTGATCGGTCGGTGAAAACTCCATCGGCCCGGCATAATCAAACAATAGGAAAGGACTGATTATCGGCCCCAGTTCTGGATACGAAAACAAGGAACGTACCGGGAAACCATCACCAACCCAGTGTTGCTGTACATTTCGTTGGATGCGTATTAGTTTTTTGGTAGATGCTTCAGGTTGAATCGTCCACATGATTTCTTATTCCTTACAAGAATTTTATATTGACGTGATAGATTAATATCATCAGGCTGGATTACAAGTACGTACAAAAAGGATACCGCCAAAACTGGAGATTAAAATATGCCCAATAAAGAAACATGCTGTCCTGTTGAAGTTACTTTGAAAGTAATTGGTGGGCGCTGGAAGGTTCTGATTATTCATCGACTATTCAACGGTACAATGCGATTTAACCAACTACAGCGGGATCTAACCGGCATTACTCATCGCACCTTAAGTCGACAGTTGCGAGAGATGGAGGCTGATCAATTGGTTATTAGAAATGATTTCAACGAGATTCCTCCACGTGTCGAATATTCGTTGTCACCATTGGGATATTCACTTAAAACCATTTTGTTTGCAATGGATGAATGGGGAAGAAAATATCCAAACATTACCACTTAATAGGTGACTGATCGCGAGCTGGAAAAATCTTACGCTGAAATGAAAGTTTTCTTGATGCTCAATCAATCGTTTCTCAAGGTTTTAAGCGATCCAATAAATTGGAAAAATCGCTTAACTAAGTTGTATGGTTTTGCTTGACCAAATCAGCTCTCTACTACAGGCCTTGATTGCTTCTTTACTGATCAACTATAAGTCAAAAGGCTTCACTTCAGAGGGGTATATGAGAAGACTTGTTTAATTTGGATCTTCAGGTCGTATAAAATCCAAATGGTTGAGTAACTCCGGCAGTGCTTTTTGTACAGTATCCCACACCAAATCCAGTTCGATGTCGAAGTAGCCGTGAGCAATGTGGTTGCGCATCCCGCGCATGTTAATGCCAAGGCACTGCTGGATTTATGTGCATGAATTCAACATAATTCTCCATCACTTATTCGGCATCTCATTCGGATACCAGTACTGGCCTTTTGTAGTGCACCGCCCGCGACAGGCTGGCAATCTGACAGGTGCCCATGTCAACAGTCTGTTTGGAGTAATGCATTCCAACTCACGCCATCAAAATTCAGCGCTTAAATTGCTATCATTCATTATAACCCTACCGCCCATATCGATCCCATCTCTGCCTATTTACACCAAACTCATATATAGCCAACGGTAAATCTCATTCATTTTATTTTTTTGTTTCTCAGAAAATTCACCATTTCTTATATCATCTTGCCTGATATGCGAGAAATCGCTCAATGCAAGTGCTCTCTCCTTACTATGCAAGATAAACCCATATTCATTGATAGCTCTGAAGTTACTGGATTGATTGCCCGATTTTGTATAACAACCCATTTCCGAGAACAGATTTGTATGGGTACCATTTTGTAAATTAGTCATTGCATTATGGCCTGTTTGGAGCTCTGTCAATATAGGAACAACACTCAACGAATTAAAAAAATTCTCATCATTTATTTCAAAATATAAACCTCTTAAGCTTCCCATACTTCCACCAATTTGCTTAACCATAAAAATCAGTTCTCCACTGGGTGTAGAGCTCATGGTTACCCATACAACGGCTCCTCCACTGGCCGTCATATCTCCTTTGATTATAAATGAAAGTGTTGCCATAAATTTCTCCCGTGCTGAAAATTGACTAGTCATGCCAAATGACAGAAATAGCTTTGGTAAAACTATAAAAGATCAGAGGCTTGAATTGTTACGAGAATGTAAATTTTTTGTTAATTCTCATACCAGATTCTTTTAGAGAACCAGATTTTCAGCCTAGCCATACAACATATTAGCGGTCCAGGAAAAGAGAAAGGATAAAAACTATGAAATACCAGATAGGAAAAAATCATGTCGCGAATCTCATCGCAGCAATAAAGATTCTAGTCATTCGACACCGTAAATGCGGTCAGATGTAATTACTGTGAAAATACTCTACAAGATATAGACGGGCAACAAAATTCATGATCGCACAGTCAGTTTGTGGTTTGAATTACTACAACTACACTGGAAAAAAACGATTAATCCTTTTTTAAATTGAGTAATTGCTCTTTCAAGGCTTTAATCTCTTCCTCGGCACGAATCCTAGAGGTTACATCAAGCTGGACTCCGAGAAAATACAGTAAATTACCATCCGAGTCGAAAAGAGGTGACATGACGAGATGATTATAAAAAAGCTCACCATTTTTTCGGTAATTGTGTAGCGTTACTTCCACGGATTTCCTATTTTTTATGGCATCACGTATTTTATTAACTGCTGGCTGATCGTGTTCTTCTCCTTGCAAGAAACGACAGTTCTTTCCAACTATTTCTGCTAGGGTATAACCCGTTATGGTTTCAAACGCCTTGTTGACGTATACCAACGGCATGTCTTCCTGATCTGGATCGGCCAAAGACACTCCATTCACACATGAATCAAGAATCTTGGACAATACCTGCGGAATCAATCCAGGGTCTTTCTCAACAATAAAATCCATGATGCCTCTCCAAGTCAATCTGATGTAAAGTGCAAAAAAATAAAATCATCGTGTCAAAAAGTATGTTAGGAAACATGCTTATACAGATTCAACCAGTTTCTTGATATTGTTCACAGTTCTTGCGGTTCCATCCTGAATTGCAAACCGAACCAGCTTTTCAAAAGGTCTCACATGCATATCCAAGCTCAACAGCTCAAAAATGAAAGTTAACCGGCTATTCAAATCATTGATGGGTTCGATCATATAATCACAGCGATAAGGATTGGATACGCCTTCAAAACAAATTCGTGACCCGGAATCAAATACTTTAACCTTGAAAGTCGACTCGGAACGATTACCCTGGTCAATTCTCACCTGACGACATACCGTGCCCGACTGTATCGGGCCATCAGTCAGCTTTTCCAGTTCCTTCACTTCTGGTGACCACCTAGGATAATTCGTCATCAAATCGTTTCCGATAAAACTAAAGAGCTTATCGTTAGAGCTCTCGATGATTGCGCTGGCTTTGCCAACTACAGGGTTGTCCTTAAACAAACCAAGCATTATTATTTCTCCTGCATCAAGTTTGTCAAACGAGATAGGTGTCCATTCCACTCAATAGCAAATCAAACTGCGCTTCCACCAATTCCTTGATAGCTACAGCCGGCACACCTGTCATGATATTCATTTCCGACCCCAGCCATCCAACTGCATCAGCCGACCCCAAGCTGACCACATACCCCAATTCTTGATGAAGGTAAGGCTCAAGCAATCCAAATAATCCGGAATGCCGCAGAATATTGCGTGCCGATAGTTTGCCTTTACGGACAGCAGACTGTGCCGTCTGTGAATTGGAACCCAGAGACTGGTATTGGGAACAGTCTCCTGCCACAAAAATATTACCCAGTATCCCATCGTCAATCACAATCTGTCCAAAAGCATTCGCTGTAAACAAATTTTCTTGTTTTTTTCCCAAAAATAAAATCGACAGACTGGATGGAAGCTCAAAATGCTCGCTAGTGTGCTTGGTTTTTAACCGAATTGTGTCGGTTTGCTGACCACAATAATAGGTATCAGGACAAAACATAATATCCATCTCCTGCATGCGAGTCTCTACATAACGACTCCATGCAACTGGAAATTGCTGCAGTACACGCGATCCCGAATGAATTAATCGTAAACTCGCCTTGCTCCTGATTCGAGCAAGGAACTGCTTAATCTCAAAAAGGAATTGAATTCCTGTTGCTCCACCCCCAATAACATTAATGTATTGACCCGCATTAGACTGATGATCCAGCAACGAAGTCAGCAATTCTGAACCACTCGAGGCCGTAAAATCAGACAAACTCAATACTCCATCCTGATGGTGTCGTTCCGATCGATTTTCGCATCCTGTCGCCACCAGGAGATAATCGAAATCGAGTACTTCTTCACCCACCCGGATCTGCTTGGTGATTTGGTATTGTTGCAATAATGCCTGATCCAGCATGACTTTGGCAGATATATGCCGGCAACCATAGCGACTCTCCAGTTCAGAGAATGGAACCAGTAAATCTGTGAGTGGATAACGAAAGGTCTCATGCAAATGAGTAATCTTGAGGTGATAGCTGCCGGGATCGATCAAAATGACTTCCGTGTCTGGTGCATATCGCAATAACGTAGTCAGGGCGGCTATTCCGGCATACCCTCCCCCGACGATAATCACTTTTAATTTGCTTTGTTTCGATATAAAAAACGGCAAAAAAGCCACATTAACCTCTTATTCAAGCTTCAGAAAATCTAATATCGAAATACTACAACAGTTTGCTGCATACCCATTTTTACCCATCTGGCATGACGGGTGACAGCCTAACATAATTTGCAAGAAATCATAAACAGCGTGCAGTCGCCCTGGGAATTCGATCACGGCGCCAATTTTGCCTTGCCCACTGCCACAATGAATGGATATCACCTTGCAACAACGATACTGGTGGTTGTTGACCCAAAAAGTGAAGTACTTTTATTAATAACGATACAGCACCTGTCACATCCACTGGAAACGCATGCGTCTGTTTGCTCAGTTTTTCCCCTCTCAGATTGGTTGCAACGGGCAAATGCATATATTGGGGCGTAATCAGTCCCATTTGTTGCTGCAGATAGATTTGACGGGGGGTCGAATCCAGCAAATCTGCACCTCGTACAATATGCGTGATTCCCTGCTCAGCATCATCGATCACGACGGCTAGCTGATAAGCATAGATTCCGTCCGCCCTGCGCAATACAAAATCGCCGATCTCCTTTTCTAGGCTCTGTGCATGTGTGCCCTGAATCAAATCATCAAATGCTATCCGATCTGCATTTGTCCGGATACGAAGCGCATGGGGTTTGCCTTCAGGTGCGAGTTTATTCAGGCAAGTTCGGGGATAAATGGGTCCCTGTGGTCCCAGGATACTAGAATCGGCAATTTCCCTGCGTGAGCAGCCACAAGCATAAATCAAGCCTTTCTGTCGCAAAAGCTCGAGTCCGGATCGGTAGGCGTGTTGTCGTCGACTTTGATACATCACTTCGCTATCCCATTCCATACCCAGTTTCTCCAGAGTATGCAGTATGGCCTCGGCAGCACCGGTTACGTTTCGCTGCATATCCAGATCCTCGATTCGAATGAGCCATTCGCCTGCATGAGACCGGGCATCGAGATAACTACCCACTGCGGCCACCAGCGAGCCAAAATGCAGCATTCCACTGGGCGAAGGAGCGAATCGACCGCGGTATTTCAAATTTTCTGGATCAGCAATATTCACAGACAAAGATCAAAAGCAAACACTAAGTTGATGAACGATGTAATACACCATACCTATTTCCATGATCAAAAATCAAGACTGGCATCAAGTAGCATCCATTAATCGACTATAATTCATCGGCATCAATGCTATCTTTTCCTACTCAACATTATAAAACCCAGAATCATTTCATCATGCATATCCATATTCTAGGAATCTGCGGCACCTTCATGGGCGGTATCGCTGCCATTGCCCGAGCGGCAGGCCACAAGGTCACAGGTTGTGACAAGGATGTTTACCCTCCCATGAGTACTCAGCTTGCGACACAAGGTATCGATCTGATTTCAGGATACTCGGCAGATCAAATCCAGCTTAATCCTGATATATTTGTCATCGGCAATGTAGTTACACGTGGCAATCCCTTGATGGAAGAAATCCTCAATCGCAATTTACCTTATGTTTCCGGTCCGCAATGGTTATCCGAGCACATTCTCAAACACAGGTGGGTACTTGCTGTCGCGGGTACGCATGGCAAAACCACCACCAGTTCGATGCTCGCCTGGATTCTCGAGTACGCCGGTTTGTCACCCGGCTTTCTGATTGGTGGCATACCAGAAAATTTCGGAATATCAGCCCGAATCGGCAATCTTTCCTCAACCTCATCCAGTGATAATTCGGCATTGGAATCGCTCTCCCCTTTCTTTGTTATCGAGGCTGATGAATATGACACGGCTTTTTTTGATAAACGATCAAAATTTGTGCACTATCACCCCAAAACAGCCATCTTGAACAATCTTGAGTTTGATCACGCAGATATATTTCCGGATCTTGCAGCTATCGAACGACAGTTTCACCACATGGTGCGAATCATTCCAGGGAATGGTTTGATTGTCTGCAATGGCAAGGATGTCAATCTGAAACGTGTCCTCAAACAAGGATGCTGGACACCGGTTGAAGAATTTGCAATCGACACTGGGTGGCATACAACCGTGGATCAGAGCAATTCGGATATCTCAATTTTTCTCCATGACACCCTTCAAGGTTCACTGAACTGGGACCTGATGGGGGAACATAATCGCATGAATGCGTTGGCTGCAATCAGTGCAGCTCGTCATGCCGGAGTTCCCGCGGCAGTAGCGATCGAAGCATTGACACAATTCAGGAACGTCAAACGCCGCATGGAAAAACGTGGCAGTATTCAAGGTATTACCGTTTATGATGACTTTGCGCATCATCCAACTGCCATCCAGACCACGATCGAAGGTTTACGAAACCATATCGGCAAGGAAAGAATCATTGCCGTGCTCGAGCCCCGTTCAAACACCATGAAAATGGGTATCTGGAAAGATAATCTGGTCACCAGCCTGACTGAAGCCGATGAGGTCTTTTGCTTTACCCGGGATGCGCAATGGGCCAAACCAGTCTTTGCCAACTCCATCCGCAGAATCAGTTGTCATGATGATATTCTCGATTTGATACAGAATATTGCGACCTCGACCAAGTCGGGTGATCACATCCTGATCATGAGCAATGGTGGTTTTGGCGGTATTCATGAAAAGCTGCTCTCCGCCATTGCCACCAAGGCGGTCACCTGAAAACGGCATACCCGATCAGATCAATGTCAATCACCTTCAAATTCGCACAGTGAAAATACTTTGCAGCCCATGCTTTCCAGTCGCGATCTCCCTCCTACATCGGGAAGATCGATGACAAAACAGCACTCCACCACGTGCCCCTGCATTTCCTGAATCAATCCGACTGCTGCTTCGGCTGTACCTCCCGTCGCAATCAAATCATCGATCAACAATACCTTGTCTCCAGGCTGAATGGCATCGATATGAATTTCAATCCGGTCGGCACCATACTCCAGTTGATAATCGCGACCGACTGTTTGGGCGGGCAATTTGTTTTGCTTGCGGATAGGAACGAAACCTTTGCTCAACGCATACGCCACAGGTGCGCCAATGATAAATCCCCGTGATTCAATACCGGCAATTTTATCGATCTCAATCGACTGATAACGCTTGGCAATTTCCTGTATGGTCGTGCGTAATCCAACAGGATCCTTGAGCAGGGTAGTAATATCACGAAACATGATGCCTTCGTGTGGATAATGCGGAACAGTACGGATACGGGATTTAATGGGCATGATCTGTGAAGCGATGATTTGTCAGTAGAAATATACAAAATAAAAAGGCCTCAACCAATTGGTTGAGGCCTTCAAGAACCACAATCGTTACACTAAATCAAATCTTAGTGATCCATTGCAGCTTTAGCATCAAAGCTTGCAGGTTTTTTGAGCTGGGTCATCATGTCATCATCCCATTTGCCTTCAACATTCATGTGAAGGGCAGCACCCAATAATACAGCTTCGATCAGGTTATGGCTGAGGTAAACATACAAACCAGGTTGTTTGAATTCATAAGCAGCTGCAACTGCACCACCTGCTGCAATGAACCAGGTTTCGAGGTTGGTAGCAGGAACATCATTGAATGAACCCTCAGACCAGAACAGATCAGCATGACCACCGATCAAGTGTGGATAGGACGGACGGTTAGATTGTGAATGGATAAACAGAACTTTTTCACCCACTTTGGCTTTCAGGGCATTGTCACCAGTAATAGCGCCTACAGCACCGTTGAATACTACGTGAGATGGAATGAGTCCTTTTGCAGTTTCCAACATGTCTTGCATGCCTGCTGCTGGAGTATCATAGGTTTTGTATTTGCCACTTGCATCTTTCGGCAGGTAAAAATCTTGTTCGCCGATGTAGAATGCACGATCATATTTGTATGGTTTGCCTTTTGCATCTTTTAAACCATCTTTTGGCAACACCATAACCGCACCATTCATACCCGAAATAACGTGGAAAGGAATCATGGTTCCACCAGGTGCGCAGTGGTAAACGAATACACCAGCTTTAACAGCTTTCCAGCGCAGAACAACTTCCTCGCCTGGCTGTACCAGGGTCAGACCTGCACCACCCAGTGCGCCGGTAGCAGCATGGAAATCCACGTTATGTGCCAGTGTGCTGGTTTTTGGATTTTTCAGTGTCAATTCAACATAGTCACCTTCATGCACAACGATAAGCGGACCAGGAATGCTTCCGTTGAAGGTCAGGCCCCAAACTTTCGCACCAGGAGCAACCTCAACCAATTTTTCCTGTGTTTCCATCGTAATTTCAACAACTTTTGGCCCTTTAGAAACCTGATCATGTGCAGGTACATTGGGTGGTGCTACCAATTCTTGCTTAACACGTGGTAATTTGGAAATGTCCGTTGCAGCAACAACTGCTTGCGTTGCACCGAAACAGAGCAATCCTAATCCTACAACTGCCTGAACAGCTTTAATCATATCTCCCTCCATAAATGATGAATTTTGCGCCTCGTTTTTATGCGCCATTCTTTCTGCCGTACGACCAACCGGGTCGCATCAACATCTGCCCTTTTGCATAGAGCCAGGGCGGAACGGCGAATATACACTTTCTAAAAAAAGCTGTCCATTATTTACTCAATCCCTCACAGAAATAAGGTTATTTTTTAAGAGCTTATCAAGCCAAGTAAGTTATTGTTCACACGACAAAATAAAACCCATTAAAACACCCATTCAGCCTTGAAGCAATTTGATTTCAGCAGCTGCCAAGTTCTCCTGTGTTCCTCGCAAAACAACCACATCCCCCATTTCGAGTCGAGTTTCATTGGTCGGTAGCGATCCACGAATATTTCGTCGCCGCACTGCGGTCACTTCAACTGCCAAACTGGAGAGATCGATTTCACCCAGTGTTTTGCCGATCGCCGCCGCGCCGGGAATAATCGTGATAGTCAGTAAACGCGGTAACAGTTTTTCGCTGCCATCGTCTGCTTCATCCGTCACACCGTAATAAAACCCTCGCAACAAACTGTAGCGTTGTTCGCGAATGGCACGAATCCTACGCAAAATTCGACCGGTCGAGATTTCTGCAAACATCAGGGCGTGTGAAGTCAGCATCAGACTGCCTTCCATGATTTCCGCCACCACTTCGGTGGCTCCGGCCTCTTTCAATCTGTCAATATCACTGTCGTCGCGCGTTCTGACCACAACCGACAATTCGGGGCGCAACTCTTGTGCATGCCGCAGGATTTTGAGCGTCGAGACCGTATCGGCGTAACTGACCACCAATACCTTTGCTCGCATCAGCCCCGCCGCAATCAGCACCTCCCGGCGTGCAGCATCACCATAAACCACCGACTCCCCGGCACTGGCAGCCTCACGGATGCGTTGTGGATCAAGATCCAGCGCAATGAAGGGAATCGACTCCTGGTCCAGTATGCGCGATACACTTTGCCCGCTGCGACCGTACCCGCACACAATGACATGATTCTGCGTCACCATGGTTTGTGCAGCGATGGATGTGATCTGCATGGCGCGATACATCCATTCGGAACTATTGAAACGCTGCACCAGTGACTCACTGTATTCGATCATGAACGGTGCAAAAAACATCGATAGCACCATCGCAGCCAGAACTGGCTGCAACACCGCTGATTCGAGCAAACCAAAAGTGGTGGCCTGAGCCAGAAGAACAAAACCAAATTCACCGGCCTGGGCCAGATTCATTCCGGTCTGGATGGCAACACTGATATCCGTTCCCAGCAATCGTGACAAACCGGCAATCACGGCAATCTTCAGCACGACAAGCGCTGTCAGGATGGCAAATACCCAGATAAAATGTTCCATGACCACCTGTATATCCAGCAGCATGCCAATGGTCACAAAAAACAAACCCAGCAAAATATCCCTGAAAGGTTTGATATCGTCCTCAACCTGATAGCGATATTCGGTTTCGGAAATCAGCATTCCGGCAAGAAATGCCCCCAAAGCCAGTGACAGTCCAGCCTGCCCGGTTAGCCATGCCAATCCCAACGTGATCAAGAGAACATTCAGCACGAACAGTTCCGATGATTTCTGCCGTGCGACCAAATGAAACCAGGGGCGCATGAGTTTTTGTCCGAAAAACAGGATCACTGCAAGCACCAATGTGACTTTCACTGTCGCCATAATCAGATCGTTGGCATCACTATCGATCTTACTCGCCAGGGCTGGCACGATAATCAACAAGGGAATCACCATCAGATCCTGAAACAGTAATACCCCGATCACTTGCCGGCCATGCGCGGTACTCAATTCCACCCGTTCCGCCAGCAATTTGATGACAATAGCCGTCGACGACATCGCCAGGGCACCCCCTAGTATGAAACCGACACGCCAATCCAGATCTACCACCCATGCAATGACCATGACCAATGCAATGCTGAAAGCAACCTGCGCCGATCCAAAACCGAACACGATTCGTTTCATAGCGACCAGTTTGGGCAGACTAAACTCCAACCCTAGACTGAACATCAGAAAAACCACACCAAATTCGGCCAGATGGCGGGTTTCATCGGCTTCAGCAATCCAACCGAGTGCATGAGGCCCAATGACCACTCCCGCAAGTAGATAACCCAGCATCGGTGGCAAGCGCAGTAATCGGAATACGACAACGGCCAATACCGCAGTGGCCAGCAGAATCAAAACGGGTTGCAGTGGATTCAACATAAAAAATTACAGTGAGTGGGGACGCAAAAAAATCATAAGATACTTCAGGAATGGACTGATCACAATCTGGCGGATGCATGATGCTATAATCGCTGCGGTTTAACACGACATACGGAAATGCCAGTACCTCATTTATCAACGGCCTTGCGTGGCCCTATTCTCGATCTCGAAAAACGCATCATCAATGCCATGCCGACCATAGAGCATTGGTTCAGAAAAAAATGGCGAGAACATACCGTACCGTTTTACTGCTCCGTCGACTTGCGCAATAGTGGCTTCAAGTTGGCACCGGTGGACACCAATCTGTTTCCCGGCGGTTTCAACAACCTCAATCCGGAATTCATTCCGTTGTGTGTGCAGGCCATGATGAGCGCCATTGAAAAAATCTGCCCTGACACGCACAGCGTTCTGCTGATACCGGAGAATCACACACGCAATACGTTCTACCTGCAGAATATCGCCACACTGAAGAACATCATGGAGTACGCCGGCTTGAATGTACGCATCGGCACCCTGCTCCCGGAAATCACCTCGGCAACCCAGATCGACTTGCCCAACGGACAAACGATTACCTTGGAACCGGTCGTGCGTAAAAATGATCGGTTGGGTGTCAAGGACTTCGAACCGTGTGCTGTATTGCTCAATAACGACCTGTCTAATGGTATTCCCGACATGCTGCAGAACCTGAGTCAAATCGTCATTCCGCCGCTGCATGCCGGTTGGTCGACACGGCGCAAATCCCTGCATTTTGCTGCTTATGACCGAGTCGCTCAGGAATTTGCAGATTTGATCGGTATTGATCCCTGGCTCATCAATCCTCGTTTTTCATCCTGCGGAGAAATCAATTTCCGTGAGAAACAAGGCGAAGAGTGCGTAGCCAGTGCCATCGACCGCATCATTTCAGTGATCAAGAAAAAATACCAGCAATACGATGTCAAGGAGGATCCTTTCGTCATTGTCAAAGCAGATTCCGGTACTTATGGCATGGGCATCATGACGGTCAAGAGTGGTGAAGACATCTACAACCTCAACCGCAAGCAGCGCAACAAGATGGCCGTGGTAAAAGAAGGCTTGCAAGTCTCCAATGTGCTGGTACAGGAAGGCGTTTACACCTTCGAAAGCATCAATGAAGCCGTGGCCGAACCGGTCATTTATATGATCGATCGCTATGTCATCGGTGGATTTTATCGTGTGCATACCGGTCGGGGAATTGACGAGAATCTCAATGCACCGGGCATGCATTTCGTGCCACTTGCATTCGAGACACCCTGTGTGGTGCCACAAAACGTGACGCAGACCGAGTGCATTCCTAACCGCTTCTACGCCTACGGTGTTGTAGCTCGTCTCGCACTACTGGCTGCGGCACTGGAACTGGAACAGGCACACTCCGGGACGCAGGTTGCCAGTGTATGAAGCTCGCCTTCATCATCGATCAACTGGATTCGATCAAAACCAGTAAGGACTCCAGCTATGCCATGCTGCGCGAAGCGATCACGAGAAACCATCGGATCCATGTGCTCTATCAACAGGATATCGCACTCGCCAATAATCAGGTCGTGGGTTACAGCCACGACCTGCACTTGACTGATACGCCCGAAGCAGACGGTCACTGGTATCAAACCGGCGCCACCGAAGTCATACCACTCATCGATTTTGACGCCATTCTGATGCGCAAGGACCCACCCTTTGACATGGAATATGTCTATAGCACCTACCTGCTAGAGTTGGCGGAAGCGGCTGGCGCACTGATTTTCAACAGCCCGCGTGGTATCCGCGATCATAATGAAAAGCTTGCCATTGCCCGGTTTTCACAGTTCATTACCCCCACTCTGGTCACCAGCCAGCCACACCTGATCCGGGATTTTTTGTCCGAGCATCAGGACATCATTCTGAAACCTCTGGATGGCATGGGCGGTGCCAGCATTTTTCGCGTGCATGGCACCGATCACAATCTGAATGTCATTCTGGAAACGCTCACCCATTATGGTACCCGCACAATCATGGCGCAGCGCTTCATTCCCGCCATAACCGAAGGTGACAAACGCATTCTGCTCATTGCAGGCAAGGCCGTGCCTTTTGCCTTGGCACGTATCCCGAAACCCGGTGAAACACGTGGCAACCTGGCGGTTGGCGGTACTGGAAAAACGCAGCTACTATCCCGGCGTGATCAGGAAATTGCAGAAACACTCGGCCCCGAACTGATGAAAAGAGGATTGATGCTCGTGGGACTGGACGTAATCGGGGATTACCTGACAGAAATCAATGTCACCAGCCCGACAGGCATGCAGGAAATCACCAGGCAAACTGGATTAAATGTCGCAGCAATCATGCTGGACGCCATTGAAGATCGGGTAGTTTCGAGAAATTAACGAAAACCGGAGTAAAAACCGGCGTGATGCTTTCAAGCTATACCATTCTGAAAAGAACCACGTGACAACATTACAATTTCCGCTTTGTCTCATGATTCCTTCCAGAAGGTTGCTGTCCTAATGTACGACTGCAGCTTCTTTTTCTTTGCAGATCAGGTTGGAACAATAAGTTTCATGAATACCATCCAAGAAGCCCCATAATGCATCGCACGCTTCCTGGGTTGCAGCCAGAACTTCTGCTTGTTTCTCGGGTGTATCGGCAAAACGCTCGATGATGCTCCATTCGGCCTGGGAGTGATATACGTCGGCTTTCTGATGTACAGAGAAAAATTCATAATTCTGCGGATTATTCATGCCATAGAATTTTTCCAGACCATCGATTTTGACTGCAGCGATATCCGGAACTTGTGACTCGAACGCGTGCAGTGCAGCGAGCCCGGCATAAAACGGACGATTCAGGCAAATATCACGGAAAGTCGATACCAGTTTCTCAGTGGTCGGCAGTGCCGCTGCATTGGCCAGACCCTTGTCATCGGCACCCAGTGCAAATGCAAAATTTTTCCATAAGGCGGGATGGTTTTTCTCGCCGTGTTCCTCGTCGATCAGATTTCTCAGTACTTCCTGACGTACGCTGATATCACCGCTGTTGGTTTCCGAATGCATGTGCGGTGTATTGAAATGCACCGCACTCAGATAAGTCGGTTCTGCCAGCACGTTATAGAAATATTGTTCGGCATAGTGACGCAGTTGTTCCTTGGTCAGCTTGCCATCCGTCCAAGCCACATAAAATGGATGCTTGAGCAAATGCTTTTCACTGATGATGGCGCTGATTTTCTGCTTGAGTATGGTATTGGTTGTCATGGTTACTCCTTTTAAACCAAGATGGACAAAGACGCTGCATATCATCGCTAAATAACACCGGCAAGTCAAATTTAGCTGGACTGCGAAGCATTCAGGTGTTGCGACAGATAACGGCTTGCCGCAATCATATTGCGCAAGGCCGGTTTGACTTCTTCCCAGTTACGTGTTTTCAATCCGCAATCTGGATTCACCCACAGCCGCTGCGCCGGGATGCGCTGCGCCGCCTTCTGCATCAGGTCGATGATGGCATCGACCGAAGGGATGTTCGGAGAATGGATGTCATACACACCCGGCCCGATTTCATTGGGATAAGCGAACTGATCGAACGCATCCAGCAACTCCATGCTCGACCGGGATGTTTCAATGGTGATCACATCGGCATCCATGTTTGCGATGGCCGTCATGATGTCGTTGAATTCTGAATAGCACATGTGCGTATGGATCTGCGTCTCATCTCTGACCCCATTGGCCGCAATACGAAATGCCCGCACCGCCCAATCCAGATAATCCTGCCATTGGGATTTTCGTAATGGCAAGCCTTCGCGCAAGGCAGCTTCGTCGATCTGTATGATCCGGATTCCAGCCTGCTCCAGGGCCAGAACTTCCTGACGAATGGCCAGCGCCAGTTGCATGCAGGTTTCGGCGCGCGGCTGGTCATCGCGCACGAATGACCAGTTGAGCATGGTTACTGGCCCCGTCAGCATGCCTTTCATGGGCTTTTTTGTCAGCGACTGCGCATACCGGATCCAGTCGACTGTCATCGCATGAGTATGCATTACGTCGCCATAAATGATTGGTGGCTTGACGCAGCGCGATCCATACGACTGCACCCAACCCGATTGAGTGAAAGTAAATCCCCGCAATTGTTCGCCGAAATATTCCACCATATCGTTGCGTTCAGGTTCCCCATGTACCAGCACATCCAGCCCCAGCGCCTCCTGCTCACGGACGCAATGAGCAATTTCCTGTTGCATGCGCTGCTGGTATTGGGACTCGGACAATTTACCCATGCGGTAATCCCGTCGCGCTTCGCGGATGGACTGTGTCTGCGGAAACGATCCAATGGTTGTCGTCGGAAAAGCTGGTAGCCGAAACTGACTATGCTGGATTTCTGCACGCTGTGAATACGGCGACTGACGTGAAACCATACCGGAACCGATCGCCCGCACCGCCGATTTGACATCCGGCAGGTGTACACGCTTCGAATGCCTGCGACTCGCGATCGCTGCATGATTGGACTGCAATGCCTCCATCACGTTATGTCTACCCTGATTCAGGGCCCGGGCCAGTATGGCGACTTCGTCCAGCTTCTGTACAGCAAACGCCAGCCACGAACGGATGTCTTCATCCAGTTGTGACTCACTCTGCAAATCGACAGGCACATGCAGCAGCGAGCAGGATGGCGCAAGCCAGAGCCGGTCCTGCAAGCGTGCATGAATGGGCTCCAGCCAATCCAGCATTGCGGTCAAATCGGTTTTCCAGATACCACGTCCGTTAACCACCCCCAAAGACAGGATTTTGTGGCTTGGTAACCAGTCAACCAATTTGTCCGCTTCCTCACGTGCCACACTGGCATCCACATGCAAACCGGCAACCGGCAGTTCACAAGCCAGTTGCAAATTACCTTGCAACTGGCCGAAATAAGTCGTCAGCAGCACATTGACTGAACTGCTCTGCAATTGATAGTACGTTTTGCGTAACGCGTGCATCCAAGACTCATCGAGTTCCATCACCAGAATGGGTTCGTCAATCTGCACCCACTCCACCCCGGCTTCTGCCAGTTCCTGCAATAACTGTGCATACACTGACAGTAATCCATCGAGCAGATCGAGCTTATTACTCCCATCACGGGATTTACCCAACCACAGATAGGTCACCGGCCCCAGCAGCACGGGTTTGACCTGTTGGTGCAATTGGCGAGCACGGTGCAACGATTCCAAAAGCGGTTCGGAATGCAATGAGAATCTCGTTTCCCGGTCAAACTCGGGTACGATGTAGTGATAATTGGTATCGAACCACTTGGTCATCTCTCCCGCATGCACACTGGCACACGCCGCACCATCGCTGACGGAACGACCCCGAGCAACGCGAAAATATTGATCCAGTCCGGAACCGGTCATTTCTCGAACCCGTTCTGGAATATTACCGAACATGAAACTGGCATCCAGAACATGGTCGTATAATGAAAAATCCCCAACGGGAATCCAGTCGAGCGAGGCCTGCTCAAGCCAATGTCGGGTTTGCAAAGCAACCGCTGTATCAAGCAGAATGGACTCGGATACCGAACCCTTCCAGTAGTTTTCCAGGGCAAATTTCAGCTCCCGTTCCTTGCCAATGCGCGGAAAACCCAGGTTATGCGTTGTAACCATTCATGTACCTTCCTTCATAATTAATCAAAGCAGATTATTGTATGAGCAAGGATCGATGAGTAATAATGATAAATTATTCCCAATTGATAAGTTTTCCTAATCCATGATTGAGCATAGTCACCTGAAAATCATTCACGCACTGCAAACACACGGCACATTGACTGAAGCCGCCAATGCTTTATGTTTAAGTCAACCGGCGTTATCGCATCAAATCAGTTATCTGGAAAAGAAACTGGGCGTCGCTTTGTGGGAACGGGAAGGTCGCAACTTGCGTCTGACCCAAGCCGGGAAGCTGCTGCTTGATACAGCCAATCAGGTTTTGCCGGCGCTTGCACGGGCAGAAAAAACCCTCAAAGCTTATGGCGAAGGTCGCCAGGGTATCTTGCGTATCGGTGTGGAATGTTACCCCTGTTTCGAATGGCTCACTGGCATGATCGGTCAGTACATGCGGCAAATGCCCGATATTGATGTCGACATCGTGCAGAAATTCCAATTTACTGGACTGGAAGGCTTGTTAAACCATCACATCGATGTACTGATCACCCCCGATCTGGTCAAGAAAGACAAGATCACATACGAAATCCTTGCGGAATATCAGTTGGTTCTGCTGGTCGCAGAAGAACATCCGCTGGCGAACCTGCGACAGGTTACTCCTGAGCTGCTCGCCAAGGAAACACTACTGACTTTTCCGGTGCCAGTTGAACGGCTCGACATCCTCACGCACTTCCTGACCCCCGCACAGCTTGTACCCGAAAAACTGAAACCGATCGAATCACTGGAAATCATGCTGCAAATGACCGTCCTCAACCGCGGTGTATGTGTGCTGCCAGAATGGCTCGCTGATCTCAAAAACAGGGATTTAAGCTGCAGAAAAATTCAGATCGGCGATCACGGTCTTTTTCAGAAATTGTATCTGGCGATGCGGGAAGCAGACCGAGCGGTTCCATATGTTCGGCAGTTTATTACAGTAGGCCAGAAAACAGTAAGAAATTCAGAGACCTAAATCTAGGTTAATCGCCCTGACTACTATTTAACACCCGCCATGGCATCAATCGTATAGGCATTAACCAGCATCACATGCTTTCAATTGGCAACACGACCTTCAGAGTATCCAGTTAAACTATTCAATTTTTTAAATTTTGATGGAAATCATGGACGAACAATCCAGCCTTGTAGCGCTATTCACCAGCAGTTTCCTTGCGGCCACGCTGCTACCCGGTGGCTCTGAAGCAGTGCTTGTTGGCGTGTTGATGGCTTATCCGGATTTATACTGGCAAGCACTCATCTTGGCGACGATCGGTAATACACTTGGCGGCATGAGTTCATATCTGATCGGATGGTTACTACCTGATGAAAAGGCTGTGTTGAAGAAAGCAGAAGGGAGTGCCCGGGGACTGGAGTGGGTACGTCGACATGGGGCTCCGATTCTACTATTGTCCTGGGCGCCTTTGATCGGTGATTTGTTATGCGTTGCAGCAGGCTGGTTACGCACCAATTGGGTTGGAGCGTTGTTTTTTATTGCTGTGGGAAAGTTTGCGCGCTATTGGGCTATCGCAGCAGCCATTCAATGATGAATCGTGATGAGCGATTCAGTTCATTCGCATCATGCGATGAAACAAACTGAATCGTCGTACCGTGATGAGTTTTTTAATTCTCGAATAATTTTTGCAACTCACCGTTTTGATACATCTCGGTAACGATATCCGAGCCACCAATGAATTCACCATTGACATATAACTGGGGAATGGTTGGCCAGTTTGAATAGTCCTTGATCCCTTGCCTGATTTCCGGATCGGACAGCACATCCACAGAGAAGAGATTATCAACGCCACAAGCCTTCAGAATATTCACTGCATTGGCTGAAAATCCACACTGGGGTTGGTCCGGCGTACCTTTCATGTAGAGAACCACGGGATGTGTGGTAATTTGTTGCTCGATCAAATCTTCAACATTCATAGTGTTCAATTCTCCAATAAATCATTCCTAAAACTTAAATATTATACATTTTTTTATTTCGAAGCCCATGTCGATTCAGCATCATGACCGCATTTGACCACCGCTGACCCGCATTATGCCAGCCAAATCCGGATGGGAACACATATTACTAAAATCTGCCTGCTGCAACAATTCTCTGCAAGCTTCCGCCTGATCATGCCCATGTTCCAACAGCAACCATCCCATTTTGACGAGGTACTGCGGCGCAGCAGCGATTATATGTTGAATGCATGCCAATCCACTACCTTCGGCTACAAGCGCAACCTGTGGTTCGAAGCGCAAATCACCCCGCTGCAAATGCGGATCGCCGTGTGCCACATAAGGTGGATTCGAGACTATCAGATCAAATCTTTCTCCGGAAAGTTCATCGAACCAGCTTCCTGTGACACAGCACACATTGTCGACCTGCAGAATCCTGGCATTTTCCCGGCAAACCGCCAGAGCCGCAGGAGAAACGTCCACTGCAACCATTTGTGCAAGCGGTCGATGCTTGGCAAGGGTGAGTGCGATGGCACCGCTGCCCGTTCCAAGATCCAGAATCCTGTACAATCGATCGGACGGTATCTTTTCAAGTGCCAGCTCCACCAGCAATTCGGTTTCCGAACGAGGAATCAGAACGGCTTCGTTGACTTTGAAGGTTAAATCATAGAAATCCCGTTTTCCGATCAGATAGGCAACGGGCACACCTTGGATCCGGCGTTCCAGCAATTGCAGAAAGGATTGCTTCTGCGCCGAGGTCAGCTCATATTCAGAGTGTGTCAGTAAAAAGGCATGTTCGACGTTCAGCACGTGCTGCAGCAACAGGCGCACATCGACAGATTCGAGAATATGACGGGTATCTGTCATGACTTGAGCGATGGTCAGGGAATGCATCAGAAACAATGCAAGATTGGGGAGATTATGAAAAAGATTATTCCTGCACCGAGGCAGCCAGGAGTTCTGCCTGGTGCTCTGCCGCCAGAGCCGAACACAGTTCTTCGATATCACCATCCATGATCTGATCCATTTTGTAGAGTGTCAGGTTGATACGGTGATCGGTAATCCGGCCTTGCGGGAAGTTATAGGTACGGATCCGTTCCGAACGTTCTCCGGTTCCCACCAGTGATTTGCGCGTGGCAGCCTGTTCGGCATGCTGCTCGCGCATTTGCTTGTCATGAATACGAGCCGCCAGCACACTCAGTGCCTGTGCTTTGTTTTTATGCTGCGACCGACCATCCTGGCATTCAACGACGATACCGGTAGGCAAATGCGTGACCCTGACGGCAGAATCCGTTTTGTTAATATGCTGTCCACCTGCTCCTGAAGCACGAAAAGTATCGATACGCAGTTCAGCAGGATTTAGCACCACTTCACTGATCTCGTCTGCTTCTGGCATGACTGCGACGGTACAGGTAGAGGTATGCACCCTACCTTGCGTTTCGGTAACGGGTACGCGTTGCACACGATGTCCGCCGGATTCGAATTTAAGACGCGAATAAGCGCCGTACCCGACGATTTTGACGATGACCTCCTTGAAGCCGCCAATATCGGACAAACTTTGTGAAATGATCTCAACTTGCCAACCCCGTCTTTCGGCATAACGAGAGTACATGCGAAACAGGTTGCCCGCGAATAGGGCAGACTCGTCACCTCCCGTACCGGCGCGAATCTCGAGAAATATATTCTTTTCGTCGTTGGGATCCTTGGGTAACAGCTGTTTCTGAATTTCGGACTCGATTTGTTCCAGTTTTTCTTTTCCCGACTGAATCTCGGCTTCAGCAAAAGCCCGCATTTCCAGATCGGCGTGCATTTCCCGCGCAGTCTGAATGTCCTGTTCGCACAGCTGATAGGTACGGTAGAGTTCAACAATGGGAACAATTTCAGAATGTTCACGCGTCAATTTGCGGTAACTGTCCAGATCGGATGTCGCTGATTCACTGCTGAGCAAATGATTCAATTCTTCCAGTCGCACACTCAACCGAGTGAGCCTATCGGTAATATTTTTATTCATTGCGGGCGATGTAACTGGTATAACCGATTGATCAAATCGGCTAACTCCTCGCGTTCTTCAACCGCCGCATGATTCAATGCACTAGATGGCACATGCAGAAATTTGTTGGTCAGGCTGTTACTGAGCAATTCGATGACCTTCCTGGGATCTTCGCCCTTTTCCAGCAATTTGTGCGCACGTTCCATCTCATGGCGACGATAGCGTTCACCCTGATCGCGCAGCGCACGTATGGTTGGAACCATTTCACGCGTCGCCACCCAGCGCATGAAATCGATCACGTTGGTATCGATGATAGTTTCAGCCTGGGCAACTGCACTTTGACGGGAATCCAGTCCTTCCTTGACGATCTCCGACAAATCATCGACATAGTAGAGAAACACATCGTCGAGCTCGGCCACTTCGGATTCGACATCACGCGGGACAGCCAAATCCACGATAAACAATGGCCGGTGCTTGCGAATTTTGATAGCACGTTCCACCATGCCTTTGCCGAGTATCGGTAACGGACTCGCGGTACAGGTTACAACGATGTCATGTAGCGCTAACTGATCGGGTAAATCGCTCAACGTAATGGTTTGCGCATTGAAGCGTCGGGCCAAGGCTTCAGCGCGTTCAGTAGTACGGTTGGCCACGGTGATTTTTTTGGGATTACGTGCAGCAAAATGATTCGAGCACAACTCGATCATTTCACCAGCTCCGATAAACAGCACACGTTGTTCACTGATATCGCCGAAAATACGTTCTGCCAAACGCGCTGCTGCCGCTGCCATGGAAACCGAATTGGCACCGATCTCAGTGGAAGTACGTACTTCCTTGGCCACATAAAAAGTGCGTTGAAACAGCTTGTGCAGCATCAAACCGAGTGTACCAGCATGTTCCGCAGATTTGACCGCATTCTTGAATTGTCCCAGAATCTGGGGTTCTCCCAGCACCATGGAATCGAGCCCGCTAGCCACCCGGAAAGCGTGTTTCACCGCTTTCTCGCGTGGCAGTTTGTACAAATAGGGATCAAGCTCACGGGTTGGCAAGCAATGAAAATCCGCCAGCCAGGACATTGCATCTTCCGGCCTATCCGTACAGCAATATACTTCTGTACGATTGCATGTTGAAACAATCGCCGCTTCCCTGATCGGATCACGGCCAACCAGGTCATGCAAGGCATGCTCCATGGTATTTTCCGGAAAAGTAACCTGCTCGCGCACGTCTAGCGGCGCAGTATTATGATTGATACCAAAGGCAAATAACTGCATGAAAGAAATTGTTCAACAATGTAAGCAACTGGTCATGAATAGCCCGCTATTATAGTCGCAGCATTTGTCAAATACCATTGCTAGAAATAATTTATCTTTCCAAGATTTATACTAGGAAACCCGAAAAAAGAACTGGATTCAAGTCTGTATGACTATACTGCACTCAAATCAGGTAAAACAGGCATATCGACCATTTATGCTGTACATTCTCAACTGGACTATCCTGCTTGCGCACTGCTGGTCATTTTTTCGGGGCTTCCCTGCATCGTCCATCAATGCCATGCTGTAATCGGAATGATGGAAATACTGTTTTTTGGCGATCCTTCGATAATTCTGTCGCTGTAGTTCAGATATACCAGTACATTCCGTTTGGCATCATAAAATCGCACCACCTGCATTGACTTGAACAGCAGCGATGTGTTTTTCTTGAATACCTCCTTGCCATCCTCCTTGCCGTTCTTCACGTTTTCCGGCAATGTTATCGGACCGATCTGGCGGCATGCAATGGAAGCATCCGAAGTATCCTCGGCAACCCCCACCGCCCCGCTTACCCCGCCTTTCTTGGCACGACTCAGGTAACATGTGGCCCCGGGTATTTCGGGATCATCAAATGCCTCGATTACAATTTTGTCATTGGCACCCAAAATTTTGAACACGGTCGAGACACTACCGATTTCTTCAGCCCACAACTGACCTGAAAAACATAGTGCCATCATCAACGTTCCGCAATAGCAAAACTGCTTCGTCATCCCATTCCATAATTTTTGCAGCTTCATCCATTCCCCCATCTATCAGGTTGATCGATTCTCTTCGTTTGACAAACATACTGTCACCCAGAATTTTTGGCATTCATCTAAAACTTAAAATGCATCAATTTGCACTGGAGTTCCGACCTCAACCAGATCGAACAGTTCCAGCAACTCGCGATTGCGCATGCGAATACAGCCAATCGAACCAGGTTTGCCCATCTCGACACGATCCGGGCTACCATGAATATAAATGTATCGGCGCATGGTATCAACATTACCCAGACGATTAAAACCCGGCTCGCAGCCCGAAAGCCACAAGATACGCGTCAGAATCCAGTCCCGTTGCGGATATTGTTGTTCCAGTTCGGTACTGTACAGCTCACCGGTTGGCCTGCGCTTGATAAAAACCGTATTGACCGGCTGCCCGGCTCCGATCTTGGCACGAATGACATGTTTGCCCAAAGGTGTGCAAAAACTGCCATTTTGTTGTCCTGTTCCTTTCCTGGCCGATGAAATCAGATAGCACTTGCTGATTTCCCCTCGACCATCTCGTAATTCAAGCTGTTGCTGCGCAATATTGATGATAATTTTCATCCGGTTTTCTGCCCTGCAAGAGTGCGTCGCTGCGCAAAAAACTGTTTAAGCAACGCACTGGATTCCTCTGCCATTATTCCAGCCGTAACCTGCATGTGGTGATTGAGTCGATCTTCGGCTGGCAGATCGATGACACTACCGCATGCTCCGGTTTTGGGGTCCGTGGCAGCATAAACCAACCGCCCGATCCGGGCATGGAACATTGCACCCAGGCACATGGTACACGGTTCCAGGGTGACATACAGCGTACATCCCGACAATCGGTAATTCTGCAGATACTGTGCAGCATTACGCATGGCTATGATTTCAGCGTGCGCCGTGGGATCAGCATGCCCAATGGGTCGATTATATCCCTGACCGATGATCACATCCTGATGCACCACGATTGCCCCCACTGGCACCTCACCGTGTATTTGTGCTTGCCGGGCCAGATCCAGGGCCACTTGCATGAACTCACTGTCACGCAGCATATTTACACCGCACCCATTGCTTGACCCTTGCTGGAATTATTCCTGTGCATGCCATCCACTCGTACTGATTCGGTTCAATTTGTGCTACATTGCTCGACTATAAGCAACTCACTATCCGTTGACGCAAGATTACTGTTCCATTTCCTGACGCTCGTGCCATGGCAACCGAAAACGACACCCCTCTTCACACCATCCGGGATCATTTGCGATATGCAGTCAGCCGGTTTAACCAATCCGATCTGTATTTTGGTCATGGTCTGTCGAATGCTTACGATGAAGCGGCGTATCTTATTCTTAAAACGCTGCATTTACCACTGGATCAACTCGAACCTTTTCTCGATGCCCGACTGTTCGCCGAGGAACGCCAGCAACTCCTCAGCATCATCGAACGTCGCGCCACAGACCGGATTCCCGCGGCTTATCTGACCCACGAAGCCTGGCTAGGTGATTACCGCTTTTACGTCGATGAACGCGTGATCATTCCACGCTCGTTCATTGCCGAGTTGCTACAAACTGGTCTGTCGCCGTGGATTGAAGATCCGGCTCATATTTCCTCCGCCTTGGACTTATGCACCGGTTCCGGTTGTCTCGCCATACTGATGGCCGATGCCTTTGAACTTGCCGATATCGATGCAGTCGATATTTCCCCTCAGGCTCTCGAGGTCGCAAACCGGAATGTTCAGGATTATGGATTGCGGCACAGAATCCAGGTAGTGGCATCTGATCTATACTCAGCTTTGCTTGAAAAACAGTACGACCTGATCGTCAGCAATCCACCCTATGTCGATGCCGAATCCATGGCACAACTTCCGACCGAATACCGGCATGAACCGCAGCTTGCCCTTGCCAGCGGCAGCGATGGCCTGGATGCAACCCGCATCATTCTGCAACAAGCCGCACAGCACCTGACACCAAACGGTTTGCTTGTGGTGGAAATCGGTCACAATCGCGACGCACTCGAGCAGGCTTACCCACACACTCCATTCACGTGGCTGGAAACCAGTAACGGCGACGAACATGTTTTTCTGCTCCAGCGCAATCAGTTACCCGGCAATTCCTGAAAAAAACCGTAGCTACGGTATTCACCGCTGTCGACACTTGCGTGAAATCGATCCGGTACACACGGATTTTCCTCAGGCGATCAGTTTCATCAATTTTTGAATCTCTTTTTCTTCCAGCTCGAGCCACTGTCCCCGCTTGATGCGTGGTGGCAGATTGATCGGTCCAAACCGCACCCGCATCAACCGGCTCACAGTCAGGCCGATAGCTTCGAACATGCGTCGCACTTCACGGTTTTTGCCTTCTTTCAGGATGACGCGGTACCAATGATTGCTGCCTTCGCCCCCCTGATCCTCCAGAAAGGAAAAAGCTGCGCGTCCATCGTCCAGATCGATACCACTGGTTAACTGTGTCATCTGCTCCGGAGTCAACTGCCCCAGAATGCGCACCGCATACTCACGTTCCATTTCAAACCGGGGATGCATCAGCCGGTTGGCCAATGTGCCATCGGTGGTAAAGATCAGTAATCCACTGGTATTGAAATCGAGCCGGCCAATGGCGATCCATTTCGACGAACGCAAATGCGGCAGTTTGTCGAATACCGAAGGCCGGCCTTCAGGATCGTGACGACTAACGATTTCACCTTCCGGTTTGTGGTATAGCAGCACCCGGGGTAAATTCTCATCGGCATACATGCGCAGCACGCGTTTCCCTACACGGACCACATCGCCCACGCCGACACGATCACCGACGATCGCAACCTTACCATTGATACTGACACCGCCGCTGGCAATCAATGCTTCCATTTCACGCCGGGAACCCAATCCTCTCTGCGCCAGTAATTTCTGTAGCTTGCAGGTCTCACCCATTTCCGGAGGACTCGAGTCCGGTTGATGCGGCAGCCGATCGTTCTGACTGGCAGGCTGCCTTTTCTGTGCCGGCCTGGTCGGCCTGTTCGTTTTTTTCACTCGCTTTTGATCCTGAGATGGCATGTATGTCCCTGCAAATGTTCACCGGTAGTGGGCTATTTTACCCCATCGCTTAGCTGGATCCCGAATAAACCACAGCAACTCAACGCTCCTGGTAACCTGAGAAAGCTGATTCGAAGCAATCAGACAAAACAACGCAGCCAATCAACCGCATTGCATAGAACATTCATGTCACAGGGCTTGATGCATGTATTTCCCGCCTATTTTTTTCGGTACTGGCCGGGTAGTGACACGATACTAGAAGTTTTCATAGCGATTGATGTCAAACACGCCTGCCAGCAAGGGTTGTCGTGCTTTTTGCCAGGCGGTGATATCGTGCAGTATTTCCCAGAATTGTGGGTGGGTGCGCCGCACCCCCCAGGTTTCCACCAGATAGTCGAATTGCTCGGGTTTTGCCGCATTGGCCAGCAGCATGGCAAATTCCTCGATGTCTTTCGCTGGCACATCGAAAATGAAGTTCGGGTAACTGCCGGTTATACCCGGATAAATCGTCAATCTGTCCTTCTCAGATTGGTAGCGCAACGCTTCACCGAGCATGAACGCCACATTGCTGTGCGCGCGATCACGCAACAGCGTGTACACCGTCCGGTCGTTATCGTTTGACTGGACGCGGATGTAGGTAACTTCCGGCAGACGTGCGATACCGGTTACTTCCGTAGCTGGCCGCGCTGCCAGTGCCGACAAAGCCTGGTCAGACTGCTGTATCCATTGGGGTTGATCGGCGCGACGGCAATTCTGGGCGTCCTGACAGCGGTTCAATGGATCCTGCGCCATGGCATTGACTGCGTGAAAGCGTTTCAATATCCGTTCTGCCAGTTCATTTTTCGGCTGATCCGAGGTCAATTTCTCTGCCGAAGGTGATTTGTCGTCGATTTCTTCGTAAACGATGCCGAATTTCAACTTGGCGGCATCCTGATACCAGTCATCCAGTTGCGCTTTACGTTGTCCCGCCGGCAGCAGACGCAGAAAATTATGCTCGGAACCGTTACGGATCAGATCGAAATACAAGCGTGTCAGCAATTGGTGCGCTACATTGCCAAATACGTCGAAATTGACCACCAGTTCGTAATAGGTCCGCTCCAGCAGCGGATAATCCATCAGCCACAACGTCTGAGGTACATCGCCCGCTAGTCCCTTGACCACCGATGCACTGTTATGGTGGCGAAAAATGGTCAATAACGCACTCTCGTTATGGCCGTCGCCATTCCACACCTGCGCCAGTGCTGCACCACCCGATTGCCTGGTTCGGTATTGCTGCTGACGCTGTGCCTGATAGTCGTTATGCCGCTTGAGGTAATGCAGCCAGTTCTCGCCCATTGCCAGCAGGTCATCATTCTGTCCAGGCATACCGAGCAATGGTGTAACTTTCTTGCGGTAGGCTTCATCGGTAACATACAGATCAGATTTGGGATCCTGGAACAAGGTCCAGAAGTGGTCGCGAATCACATCGGTGGCAATCTGTCCCCGACATACCGGTCCATGAATGAACGTCCGCACAAAATATTCGGCATCATCCAGCATGAAGCGATAGCGCGCATAGGCTGGAATGGCTGCGAAGGTCACAAACGGATTGGCACGCTCGGTATAGCCATAACCCGGCAGCTCGCCGACCGGCCACTGTTTGCTGAAAAACAATTCGTTGATTCGCCGCTGCTTAGCCTGATTCAACGGGTAATTGATACGCCGCTTGTGCACGAAACGATCGAGGACCGGGCGTAAACGGTAAAAAAATGGACCTTGCGGATCATCGTTGGGATTCACCGTTGCAATCGGCTGAATGGCTTCACCGGGTGGCGTGGAAGAACGCAGCACCTCGAAAAACCGGGGCTCTCCCTTCAGATCGGAAAAATACAGCGAAGCCATGAACCAGTGTTCGAATAACCAGCGCGCCACAAGTCTGCTCCGTTTGTCAGTTCGATTGAGCAGCGATTCCCATGTCTTCACAGACTGCTTCTCGGCGCCTCTCAGCAAAATGGTTTCCTCCGGAATCTGCCCGCCCTGTTCAACCCAGCCTGCCACCAGGGCATATTCCTGATCGGTCAGGCCAGTTACGGCAAACGGCATGCCGCCATGAGGATTTTCGCGGGCATACTCATCGAACTTGTCTTCGGAAACACACTGATTCTTGCGTGTGATATCCAGCTCCAGCTTGTCCGGTAACTTGCTATTGGGGGGAAAAGGAAACTGTTTTGCCAGTGCAAGCATCCGCAGCATCAAAGGTTGCCGGGCCTGGTCTCCGGGCTGCAAAACCGAATAAAATCCTCGCTCACGCCATGCTTCGGTGGTCAGGGCATCGACACCCAGACGCGTTGGCTGCATGGCCTCGGTACGCGGTCCACCATAAATGGATTCATGATTGGCGCCTCGCAGCAAGCCTTCCGTTGTTTCCAACTTGAGTTGGCAGGGTGCGTCATAACAACTATGACAGGCCATACACTTGGTTTCGATAATCGGCCGTATCTCCTGCTGGAATGAAACGGTATGCTCCGCAGGTGCAGGTAATGGGAGCGGAACGGGAGCCGAACTGGACAGGATCGGATGTTGATTGTTTTGACAGGCGGACAGGAAAAAAAGCACACTTGACCAGCACAGGATTGAACGCAATACCTGCATGAACGACTCCATATTTTTATTGATTGAAAAAATTCTACCTGATAGCCTGTCGGGCTGTAATGTTTGGTAGTCACTCTGGCAGCTAAACACTTGCTATTCCGATACCCCTAAACCTATAACCCTGAATCATGTTTTCAGCAGCATCGAATCATACCATTCCACACTACACTAAATCGTACAGTGCCCCTTCCTGGTTACCCGGAGGCAACATACAAACACTGTACCCCTATTTTGCAAGACCCTTGCAGCGTTTCCAGTACAGAAGACAGCGCTGGGAGCTGGATGACGGCGATTTTGTCGATGTTGACTGGATCGACGGCTCCCCGCATGCGCCGCTGGTCATTTTTTTTCACGGTCTGGAAGGTGGATCGTCCAGTCATTACATACTCAGTTTCATCCATCATCTGAAACGCCATCAATGGCGAAGCGCGGTGATCCACTTTCGTGGATGTTCGGGTGAACCCAATCGATTAGAGCGCGCCTATCATGCTGGAGATTCCACGGAAATCGACTGGATGCTGCGGCGCATCACGCATGAAGTGCAAGCCGGACGATCATCACAGCCTGTTTATATCATCGGCGTCTCCTTGGGTGGCAATGCCATGCTGAAATGGCTGGGCGAACAGGGCGCTGCCGCGACGCAAATGGTCGCCGGTGCCGCTGCAATCTCGGTGCCGCTCGATCTAGCAGCAGCAGGAGCAGCGCTCGATATCGGTTTCAATCAGGTATATACCCGCCATTTTCTCGACACGCTGAAGGAAAAGTCTTTCCAGAAACTGTCACAGTTTCCCGGGTTGTTCGATGCACGGGCGCTCAGGCAGTGCTCTTCCATATACGAGTTCGACAATGTCGTCACGGCACCACTCCACGGTTTCAAGAATACCGATGAATACTGGCGCCTCTCCAGCAGCAAGCAATGGCTGGGACAGATTCAGGTTCCCACGTTGGTAATCAATGCCCGCAATGATCCTTTCATGCCGGCATCGGTATTGCCAAGACCGCATGAAGTCTCATCATCGGTCGTACTGGAATTCCCAACCGAAGGGGGGCACGCCGGATTCATGCAGGGTCCCTTTCCGGGAAGATTGAACTGGTTGCCGCAGAAAATTCTCAGCTTTTTTGATCACCAGTGCCAGTCAGGCTGACGCGTATCCCATGATGTAATACCATCAATACAGGGCATCTTCGCCTATGGGCATGCGTCGATCTCTCACAGTATAATGCTCTGATTCATGAACAAAAATAATCAGAAAAGGAGCATTTCCATGTTCATCGATGCCGATCAGAACATTGCCTTTTTGACGAACCAGACTATTGCATCAGCCCTGCCGCTGAGTTTTTCCCAATACATTCCTCCGATCGGTGCAGCAGGCCACACACCAGATTGGGATTTCAGCGCAACCTACTCTACCGGAGTCAGAACTGCTGGAACGTCCACAGTTTTTGTCTTTGCTGCCACGGCAGGCGCGACCTACGATATTTTCAGCCAGAGCTATTTCGATCCTGCCGAACTGCAGCTTCTCGATGATCAGGGCGTCATTATTGCCGCAGATGATCACAGCGGCGCCATCGGCACCGATCACATCCGCTTCACGGCCACCCGGGATGGCAGCTATTATGTCGATGCATCGTGGCAGCAGGGATTTTCCGACACCAGCCTTTATGCCGCCATCGCCATTTATGAAGATCTGGATACCATCCCGCCGGTTTTCCCGGGAACAGCTCCGGTCATTTCAGTGTTCAGTCCGAGTAATTCCGCTATTGGTGTACCGCTCAGCAGCAATATCGTATTCACATTCAACGAGTCCATCCAGAGCGGAACCGGATTGATCACGCTCAGCAACGCCAACAATGTATTGGTCGAGTCATTTGATATCACCATCAGCAACCGGATTACAATTTCGGATGCAACCCTGACGCTCGATCCCACATTCGATTTATCACCCGGCACATTGTATTTCGTTGGCTTTGAAGCTGGTGTGGTGCAGGATTCCACCGGTCATGGCAACGCCGCCATCACGTCCTATGGCTTCACCACGATCGCCACACCGAATACGATTGCCGACAGGATATTCAGCTGGGGAGAAAACTACTATCCGCAGCTCTTTCCGGATCATCCACAATCCCAGGACATCCTGGGTTACCACGCCCGCATCTATGCCAATGGCAATGCGCTGGGCGAACAGCAAGGCAATATTTATTTCTATGCCGGTCCGGGTAACGAGATTGTATTGGTCGGCAGCACAGACAGCTTTCTGTCGCAGGCCATCACTGCCGGTTTCTAGCTACCTTGCAACACCAGGTATTTTATGCTAAAAATCAATTAACCCGATCCCGATGAGCTAAACCATCTCTTAATCTAGGTGCCTATCGGTCCATATTGCTTTGACAACATACAAACAGCAACAAATTCTCAAAAGCTGTTGCCTTCGGAAATAACCAGGAAATTATGTTTGAAGAAAAGGAAGTGCAGGAAATTGCTGAAAATTGCCGCCAACTCATCAAAAACGCCATTATTCTGTGGAATTATCTCTATCTGGTCAGAATGTTACAATCTGATGACCGTGCTGTGGCGCAATACACACTCATAACTCTGACAAAAGAGTAGCTTACTGGCATGAAAGCATATACTGCTTTATAGAGAATACGATCTTAGTCGCGAAAATACCCATGATGACTTTAGACTCGCAGATCCTAAAATTATAACTTTAATCTATACCGGATTTTGGAAATCTCAGAAATTACTCTAACCATTACAGACAAATATAAAACCAAAATTGCTATGTAACATTTGGTCCTTTCCTAACTTTTTACCCTGAATACTGGAACAACGTTAGAAATACTTACAAGCGCTATGGTTTCTTGATATATCCGAGGGCCTTTTGATAAGCAAAACCAGAAAAACCATCTGGATCATAGTCAGTTGTATAAATGTGATGTCCTGTTGATGCATTAAAGTACTGATGCAGTTGCGTCCAGTTAGTATCTCCACTGGGGGGAGTGATGAGGACATACGCAAGAATACCCTCATAGCTGTATCCTAGGAACCCTTGAGGAATGTAGTCAATGGTATAGTAATGATCTGCTCCATTAAAATAGCGATGAATTGCTTTCGTATTTGCTGAAAGGCTACTTGCGAAATACCCCAATTGTTGTTGAAACGTGTAACCCAAGAATCCAGCGGGTATATTATCTTGGGAGTAATAATGATCTGAATTGTTCCAATAGTGATAAACAGGAACCACGGCAGGTTGATTAAAGAGAGCCTTCAACTGATTCACCAATGCAGCATTTAGTACTCCACCAACATAGAAATCCAGATCCCAAGTGTATAAAACAACGAAATTCGGGGCTTGAAGACCTGCAGAAAAGGGTTGTGTTATAGTGTGAGGCAAGTTCTCCTTAACAAGAGTCTCGCAGCGCTATAATGCGATCGGTATGCTTCAGCGATCACCCAGTTATTTGTAGCTCCAACTGCACTTTTAACTCTGTTGAATATTGCTAGTGTATGGTCATTAGTGCTGAATCCAGAGATCGCTGAGGTTGATGTACTTGCAGGTCCTTCTATAACTGGTTGTCGCCTTTGAGATAATGAATTATCGGCAAGAACTAGGATATGTGTAAATACCTTGCTTTTTGCCAATTTATTAGTACCATTTAACGAAAACTGTGCTGTAACGAAGCCAAGATAGTCTGCTGCAATATTTCGAAGTGCAGTATTAAAGCTGGAATCTGTTTCGTCGCCTGGAAAGCTACTCGAATTGTAGCCTGCATTGTGAAGAGCCTGATAAGCAGGCAATTGACCCCCAGTGCACGTGGCGCAGCCACTACCGACTGCAGGCGTGTAGGTCTTGCAGTCGCGCACATAACCTGTTTCCCAGCTAGTATCAACCCCGATAAACAATGATGATGTCGCAGGATATAGGGCCAGCCTGTCTGCGATGCGTGCCTTGATGAGCTCAATCTTGGTAGCTAACATAGTACGTACACTGGGATTGTTAAAGGCCATACGCGGTCCCAGCTGAGTGGGTTGTCGATTACCATCGCAAATAGACCAATC
>JAAEXZ010000103.1 GCA_017879645.1 Nitrosomonas sp. | reverse complement strand
TGGAGCGAAGTCTGCAACTCGGCTGCATCGCTGCAAAATCCCGGGAGCGCTGCGCTGCGTACTTTTTTTGAAACTCAGTTCACACCCTATCAGGTCGTCAACATGGATCGTTCCGAAGAAGGCATGATTACCGGCTATTACGAGCCTTTGCTGAAAGGCAGCCGCAAACCCTCGAAACGCTACCGTTTTCCCATTTATGCTGCGCCGGATGAACTGCTGACCATTGACCTGAGCTCGAGTTATCCGGATCTCAAGGAATTGAAGCTGCGCGGACGCCTCGATGGACGCAAGGTCGTGCCCTATTACACTCGCGCCGAAATCATGAGCAATCCACGAATCCTCCAAGGTTACGAATTCTTGTGGGTTGAAGATGAGGTGGAATTGTTTTTTCTACACGTCCAGGGATCGGGTCGCATCATGCTTGACGATGGCGAAATCATCAAAATAGGTTATGCCGACCAGAATGGCCATCCCTATAGCTCGATCGGCAAGCTGCTGGTACAACGCGGCGAACTCCTTCTGGAAAATGCGTCGATGCAGGGAATCAAGCAGTGGGGCCAGAACAATCCACGCAAACTACCGGAATTACTGCAGAACAACGCACGTTACGTATTTTTCCGCGAATTACCGTCGGACTTGTCTGGACCCATCGGCGCCCTGGGTGTACCGCTCACAGCGGGCAGAAGCATCGCCATCGATCCACAATCCATACCACAAGGCGCTCCGGTCTACCTCGCCACTACTTGGCCCAACAGCAAAAAGCCGCTCAACCGTCTGATGGTGGCTCAGGATGTGGGCAGCGCCATCAAGGGTGGCGTGCGTGCCGATTTTTTCTGGGGATTTGGTCATGATGCCGGCAATCAGGCAGGAAAAATGAAACAATCCGGGAAAATGTGGATACTGATGCCGCGTGCCTATGTGCCGGCTACGCAGCCATAGAAAAAGCCTACCAAGAATTCCCTGACAGGCTTTTCACTGCGCTTCCCATCGGAAAGCGAATGGACTGTATTATTTTTTTGCACCCGCCTTGCCGGCACTCGCAGCACTCTTCAACTTCTCTTCGATGGCATCGGCAGGGATCAGGCCACCAACAATCGTTCCATCTGCAAAAATAAGCGTGGGTGTACCCGACACCTTGTTTTCCCGACCTGAATTCAGCAGGACTTCCAGAGGCGTTTCACAATCCTTGCCCGTCGGCGCAACACCTTTCAGCATGAAATCATCCCATGCCTGAATCTGGTTTTCCGAACACCAGATCTTCTTGGAAAGCTCCATCGAACCATTCAATACCGGATACAGCAGCGTATAAATGGTCACATCGGTGATATTGAGCAGTTCCTTCTCCAGTTTCTTGCAATAGGGACAATTGGGATCGGTAAAAACAGCCACCTCGCGCTTGCCATTACCTTTCACCACCTTGATTGCCGATTGCAGTGGCAGGGACTCCAGCGGCACACGTCGGGCTGCCTTGATTTCCTGAATGCGTTCATTGGTCATGCTGGAGCGGGTTTTCGTATCCACGATATGGCCAAAGAAAAAGTAATTGGCTTTTTCATCGGTATAAAACACTTCTTCGCCAACGACCACTTCATACAGACCCAGATTCGGGATTTTTTTCAGGCTGTCGACCTGATGACCAGAAAAATGCGATTGCACCACTTTCTTGATGGTCGCTTCATCCGCCCATGCAGGCGCAGTAAGAAAAATCAGCGCCAGGATAGAAAAGGATAAACTCCAGCGTTTTGCCATGATAACTCCAGTTAATGAAAATTTTAATTCAGAGCGTGCCGCATCAACTGATTCTTGATCAGCGGCAAGCGATTGGTCATTTCGAGACCCAGATTGCGCAAACGCGCCAGGGTCGGATTGGCATTATTGAACAATTTCTGCAAACCATCCGTCACCACCTCCAGTGCCAGAATATCCTCTTTGCGGGCCAACTCGTAGCGCCGCAGCAATTGCCTATCTCCACAATCCGTTCGCAGACCCCGGTCAGCCAGCACTGCCGCCAGTTCACGCGCATCGCGCAGCCCCAGGTTGACGCCCTGTCCCGCCAACGGATGAATACCATGCGCAGCATCACCGATCAGTACCAGGCGTGGCTTCACCAATTGTTTCACATGCACGAAATTCAAAGGAAAACCAACGGGTGAGGTAATCAGTTGCATTGCACCCAGTGTGAAGGAAGACGCTTCCTGCACCTCACTGCATAGTTCTTCTGGCGACAATTGTTTTAATCGTTCGGCCTGTGTTTCCGTCGTCGACCAGACCATGGACACGCGTTTTTCAGGAAGCGGCAGTAACGCCAGCACACCATCACGCCTGAACCACTGGTAGGCAACATGATGATGCGACAGTTCGGTTGAGAAATTGGCCACCACACCTAGCTGATGATAAGCATGACGATCCACCTCGATGTCCGCCTGATTGCGTACCCACGAATTCACACCGTCAGCACCGACCACCAATGCGGCTTCCAACAGCCTTCCATCTTCCAGTTCCACTTCGACGCAGGATTCCTGCCAGGTCAGCGCCTTGCACTTGGCCGGACACAACACCTGAATCGCATCACCGCAGGATTGGATCACCTGCCATACTGCGGATTGCAGTTGCCGATTTTCCGCAATGAACGCCAATTCGGAACAACCCATCTCATAAGCACTGAAGTCGATATGGGCTGTATTATCGTCACCATAGACAGCCATGTCATACACTGGCGCGATGCGTTCGGCTGCCAGCAGTGGCCATATTCCATGTTTTTGCAAAAAGGTGGCGCTCCCCGGGCTGATGGCATATACACGGCTATCCCAGCTTGAATCTTGCGGTAATGGTGCGGCTTGGTGCGGTTCAATCAATGCTATGCTGAGACCGCTCTCCTTCAACGCGGCCACCAGACCCGCTCCAACCAATCCGCCACCGATCACTATGATATCGAATTTCATGGCATGGATTATACAGCCGCCACGAAACAAATCGTCAATAGAAACTGCACACTCCGCGACAACCCGCCATCACCGCATGCTCAATACCATGAAAAGAAACATAAATCCTTGCCCCCCCTCATGATTCATCTTGACAAGCCATGCCCCCCAAAGGCACAATGCGGCCTCTTGTAATTCAGCACATGGCGAATTAGCTCAGTGGTTAGAGCAGCGGAATCATAATCCGTTGGTCCGGGGTTCAAATCCCTGATTCGCCACCAATAAATCAATAGCTCAGTGAGCACATAAACCTTGTGAATTTTAACGGGGTTACGCAGGGGTTACATCATGACCCGGTATATTCCAGATTTAATTGAACGCAACAAATGAAAAACCCGCCACAAGGATGGGTCTTAACGTTGCCTAAAACCGAGTAAGCGCACTTCACTAAACTTGCTGCATATACCGCAATGCCTCAGCAAATACCCCTATCGTATCGTTAGCTCCAGTTGGATGAATTGGCCGAATCGTTTCAGGAATCGGATTTCCTTTTGCAAAGCTATCTATTTTTCCAAATTCGTCATCAATGCGCTCAATCTCTCCATAACTATCAAGCCCAATCAATAGCGCTTTGATGATTGCCTTTTGCTCTTCGATGCCTAAAATTAATTCCTTCTCAATACCATGATTAAGCCTCCATTACTGCCAATCTTTTATTCACTATCAGAAATGGAATTACTGAGCAGGGCCCATGCAAATGTTTTCTTTTCTTTGGCTCTGCAATAATAAAAACCAAACATTTATTTACGAGTGTTTGTTCGTCATTTGATAAGGTATCAACATACGCGGTGTTCCGGTCTTTATAAGCTTGTTCTTCTCTTATCACTGGGTGAATAAACAAGATATCTGTAACGACATTGACATCAGGTATTACTGAAATGGATTTTGATTTACGACGTATGGGAGTACAAATTGATTTAGCAGCTATAGTTGGCCTCCTACAGATCATTTTGAATTTTCGCCCTTTTTGAGAGGGCGGCCAGGTGCTCAAAACCGCCTGCAGACGGCTGGCTATCCCTGCAAAAGCAGGTCTTTTATTAGCCTAACACCCGGCCATTATAAATTTTGGACGCAAAAAAACACGACTATCGAGCGCAGGTGTGTCCGCTATATGAAGTATTTTGAGCACTTAAAAACGGATTAATCCCGAATGGATGAGGTGTCAATTAATTTTCATCTCTTTTAATTTTGCAACTATGTGATTCTGCGAAATACAAGTTAAAAGCATTCGACCAAAGAACTTTGCAAGCTAATTGATATCCTAAAACATCCTTGACGAGCTGAATATCAGATGAATTAAATGGGCGCTTGGCTCGAGTTGACGGTAAATCTGTACCGAATATAAGAGCATTTTCATTACGCACCGCAATACGTTCCAATGCTCGTGGTATGTTCATATTCACTCGACCGAAACCAGTGGCTTTTACTCGCGCACCAGCATCAATCAAGTCAAGAATTACCGGTAAGCCAGCCTCAGTCATACCTAAGTGATCAATTACAATCTGTGGTAATTTTGAGAGTTTGCCAATATATGGACCGAGTGCATCAGCCTCAGCATATATCTCAGCATGCCACCCTCCTACCGCATGTGCACGAATTGCGAGGTCGATAATTTCATCCACACTATCGATATCGCCTCTGAATAGATTAAACCTTAATGCGCGCACTCCCTCGATACTTAAATCTAAAATTTCTTTGTCTGTAATGTGTTGCGAAACCTGAGTAACCCCCACATAACTCGAGCCGAGCATTTTTAAACTCGCACGCAGGTAAGATTGGTCAAATCCATGAAAAGAACCTGAGACAATAGCGCCGCTTACCACATTAAGTGGTTTTACTTCACTAATATATTGCTCAACTGTAAAAGCTGGAGGAATATAGCCTTGATTTGAAATAATCGGATAGTGAGGGTCGATTATGTGGCAATGAGAATCAAATATCTCAATATTTGCAGCGGTATTCATAACTCATCAAAATTAGATAATTTAATCGCATTTTCAATATGAATACACAGTTTATTCTTTTAGCTGCGCCAAATAATCGCCTGTAGACGATGTGGTGCTTTTGATGAGAGTTAATCAGATTAGATATCGATGGAGCAACATTACGCCCTTTTGCCACATCAGAAACTGGTTCTTCGTCGGTACCGGTTTTTTTCTGGTTCAATTGAATCATTCCACGGGTGCCACGATGTAACCACGACAAAAACTTATCCGGAGATTTACGGGGAAATAAAAACCAGTGCGAAATACCGGAAGGGAGGGACCGATATAAACGCACTGGAGGGAAGCAGTCACCATAAAATGGTAAATGATGACTAGGAGGGTACAGTTCCAATAACGATTGAATTGGTTTTGTGTTGACACGGTGGTAACCGGTACTTCGTGATGACTGGTTTTTCTGGAGTTATAACGGTTATAACTCCAGAGAGCTAGGTCAATAAAAATAATCGCTTGTGGTTGATTCACGGGATTATGGTTACTTTAAATTTTCATTTCTGACCTTAATCTGTGCCTGCACCAAGCCTGCCCGGTAATATTTGGTCTTCAAAGGATTGAGCTCTTTTCTTCGCCATCGCTCTGCTGATTCCACTGAATCAATTGGCATGCCCTGATCGATTAGCTTATAGATCATTTGCCTTGATACCCAAGCAAACGCGCCAGTTCGGTTTTATTCATGCTGTAAACCTACAGAAAAATTTGTATATCGATCATGATTAGGATTCCGGATTTCTAGTGCGCCATCGAGGTTCGACTTACCTGCCGCCGACCAATGTCTCAATAGGACCCATAACTAAATATTAACCCGGCAAATTGATAGGGCATTTATGTCATGATGAAGGAGTGGATAAAGAAGATGCCCGCAAGCTCAGCCCAGAACACCAAAAGGAGAAGCGCAAGATAGCGCTTCGTATGCAAATAAACGGCCACGAATTTGCCGAGATTGGAGAAACGGTCGGGGTGCATCCCCGCACGATCCAATACTGATGGTCGCGTTATCAAGCAGAAGGCCTCAAATCGGCGGTCGAAGGCGGCAAACGAGGCACGGAGTTCGGTGAGCGGCGCACACTCAGCGTGGAACAGGAGTGGGCGGTGCAGCAGTTGATCAGCGAGAAGAGCCGGACAACTCAAGCTTTCCTTTGCGCTCTGGACACGGGCTGCTTGATCTATCGTCGTTTCAAGGTCGATATGCCGATTCGAACGGTGGGCGAGTATCTCAAGCGCTGGGGATTTACACCGCAGAAGCCGTTGGAGAAGGTCTACAAGTAGAAACCTAAATTGGTAACGGCCTGGCTCAAGGAGAGTTACCCGAGCATTGCCCAGCGCGCCAAGGATGAGGGGGCGGAAATTCACTGGAGTGACGAAACGGGCGTTCGTAGCGATTGCCAACATGGCCGGAGCTATGCGCCGGCAGGCAAGACGCCGGTTCAACGGGTGCCCGGCAGCCGGTTTGCCACGAACCTGATCTCGACTGTCACCAATCAGGAGAAGGTTCGCTTCATACTCTATCGGGAAACGATGACGGCCCCTGTGCTGATTCGATTCCTGGCACGCCTGGTTCGGGATGCCGGACGCAAGGTGTTTTTGATTCTGGACAACCTGCGAGTACATCACAGCAACAAGGTTCGGGACTGGTTGAAAAAGCACACGGAGCATATCGAGCTGCTCTTTTTGCCTGCCTACTCCCCGGAGCTCAACTCGGACGAGTATCTGAATTGCGACTTGAAATCCTTAGTCCATGGCGGTAAGCCAGCCAAGAATCGGGACGAATTGAAATCAAAGGTGCGTGGTGCAATGATGAAAATACAGAATCGACCGAAACGGGTTATGTCCTATTTCAAGCACCGGAAAATCCAATATGCTGCGTAATGAACCTATTGGATTGCCGGGTTAATATAATCAATATTTATATCCATTCAATCTTGAAAAATTTCTCAGTAAACTCATGACCCGTTCCTTGCCATTCTTCCACTTCCTTATGCTCTTCAGTACTAATTGACACTAAGCTTATACAATCATTTAAAAAATCGACAGTTGAGATTCTCCATATCACGCCTCCATGTTTCTTCGTATACCTATCTCTAGATGAAATCATTAATATCTCAGGCCACTCTTTTGTTGTATTCATAATACATTTCCTTTATTTAGTTAGTAATGATCTTGGTTTAACTCGGCACTCGTCATTCTTTTTGCAATTGGTAAGTTAGTCTAAAATTTACCAAGTGCATACTTTAAAAAATACTCCCGCACTTCAGGATCATACCGGCATTTGTCCAGAACTATGTTATGTTCTTCCTCTGGTTCTTCAATCTTGAATAACCAGGCTCTAATCATTTCGATTTCTAGATAGTACAGTCACGAAATGAGGAATATGAGATTCTTGCAAAAACGAAAGGATTTCATATGACCCATTCCCATCGCAGACATGACATATCAGACGAAGTTTGGTCACGGCTTGAGGTACATTTGCCAGGCCGCCAAGGTAGCTGGGGAGGAATAGCCAGAGATAATCGTCAGTT
>JAAEXZ010000020.1 GCA_017879645.1 Nitrosomonas sp. | reverse complement strand
CCGATTCCGGTCTGAATTTCATCCGCAACAAACAGGGTGCCATATTTCTTGCATATACGCTCGACTTCGGGCAGGTAATGATCATCTGGTATATTGACACCTTTACCCTGGATCGGTTCGACCACAAAAGCGGCCACATCACGCTTGCTCAGTGCTCTGTCGAGCGCTTCAAGATCGTTGAACGGTACCGAACCGCAATCCAGCAGCAAAGGTCCGAAGCCATCGCGAAAAATCTGTTCGCCATTCAGAGACAGCGCCCCCATCGTCAGACCGTGATAGGCATGATCGCAGCAAACAATGCGGTTACGCTTGGTCACATACCGGGCAAACTTGATGGCCGCTTCAACCGCTTCGGTACCCGAGTTACAAAAGAAAACCCGTTGCAAATTATCCGGAGTCGTGGCCAGGATCTCCTTCGCCAGCAAACCGCTCAATACAGAAACATCCAGTTGCACCAGATCGGGCATGTCGAGCGACAGTACTTCCTTGAGGGCGTTGATGAGGACCGGGTGATTGCGGCCAAACGCATACACACCGAATCCGCTCAATAAATCCAGATACTCGTTATCGTGTTCGTCGTAGAGGTATTGTCCGGCTGCACGATGATAATTGCGATCGTAACCAATCGTCTTCAGTACTCTCACCATTTGCGCATTCAGATAGTGCTCATGCAAGTCGAATTTATCCGAACGATGCTGTGCTAGCAAACCCGCAATACTGAATGTCATACCTAACCTCTGTGTGTAAATTCAAAAAAACAAAAAATAATGCCCAGTTTCAGGAAGAACTACAAAAAAACGGCATGCCCCGCCGGTGTGTGCAACGTGAGAAATCATAGCATTCATTGGTTGTGATCGCTGATCATCAAAACGCATTATGACAGTGAAATGGTTTGTTGCCTGATCGTTCCGGCATTAGAGATGTATCGGCGCGATTCTGACGCAAAGAGGTAGTAAATTCAACTAAAGAAACAATTATTTTGTCCATTACAAAATCCGATCCCGCTGGACGAAATCGGCATGATCGCGGCTTCCGACTTTATGCAAGCGATACCCCCTGCATTTGCGGTAAAATGCAGTCTTTCTTCCGCACAACAAGAGTACCCGATTTGACTCCTCAAGATCCTGATCACCCAGACACAAAACCCTTGTCCTATCGCGATGCCGGGGTCGATATCGAAGCAGGCGATCGTCTGGTGGAAAACATCAAACCCTTCGCCAAACGCACCCTGCGTCCCGAAGTCCTGACCGGAATCGGTGGATTTGGTGCATTGTTTGAGATTCCGAAAAAATACCGTAATCCAGTTCTCGTTTCTGGTACCGATGGCGTAGGCACCAAGCTAAAACTGGCTTTTCAGCTTGATCGCCATGACAGCATCGGTATCGATCTGGTTGCCATGAGCGTCAACGACATTCTGGTACAGGGTGCCGAGCCACTGTTCTTTCTGGATTATTTTGCCTGTGGCCAACTGGATGTCAAAACAGCGACCACCGTCATCAGCGGTATTGCCCGCGGCTGTGAACTGGCCGGTTGTGCACTGATCGGTGGCGAAACAGCGGAAATGCCAGGCATGTATCCACCGGGCGAATACGATCTGGCCGGCTTTGCTGTCGGTGCTGTGGAGAAAGATTGCATCATCAATGGCGCTTCGATACAACCCGGTGACGTTGTACTGGGTCTGGCTTCCAGTGGTCCGCATTCCAATGGCTATTCCCTGATCCGCAAGATCATTGCACAAAACAATATCGATTTATCCCTCGACCTAGCCGGAAAATCCCTGGCCAATGCCATCATGGCGCCAACCCGCATCTACGTAAAGCCGGTATTGCAACTCATGCAGCAATGCCCGGTAAAAGGGCTGGCACACATCACCGGCGGCGGACTCGTTGAAAATATTCCCCGCATCCTGCCCGACCCGGTCATGGCGGTCCTGCACCGGGATGCATGGCCGACACCTGCTCTGTTTCAGTGGTTACAACAACAAGGGCAAATCGCTGATGCTGAAATGGCACGTGTTTTCAACTGCGGCATCGGCATGGTACTGGTTGTTGCCTCCGATCATGCAGAAAAAGCGATGGCTTGCCTGCAGGCCAGCGGTGAAACGGTCTGGCAGATGGGTGAAATCCAGCCACGCAGCTCACATCAGGCTGCAACCATACTGATCTGAACGTAGGGCTCCAACGCCACTCATGTCTTCATTGGTTATACTCATTTCCGGGCGCGGCAGCAACATGCAGGCACTGCTGGATGCTGATCTGCCGGTTAACCGGATCACCGTAATCAGCAACAATCCCGGCGCTGCAGGCTTGCTCATCGCACAGCGGAAAGGTGTTGAGACTCGCATCGTGGATCATCGTGCATTTGCCGATCGCCAGACATTCGATCTGGCGCTGGCACAGGCGATCGATGCCTGTCACCCCAAACTGGTTGCACTCGCCGGCTTCATGCGTATACTGAGCGATCGCTTTGTGCATCACTATCAAGGTCGATTAATGAATATCCATCCGTCATTGTTACCGGCCTATCCCGGCTTGGGAACCCATACACGGGCATTACAGGAAGGTACTCGCATTCATGGCTGCACCGTGCATTTCGTCACAGCACAGCTTGATCATGGTCCCATCGTGATTCAGGCCGCCATTCCCGTTCTGCCGACCGATACGGAAAATTCACTGGCGCAGCGTGTGCTGCAACAGGAACACCGCGTTTATCCCCAGGCCGTACGATGGTTCTTGCAGGATCAAATACGCATCACGGGCAATCACGTGACCATCAGCGGTTCACATACTTCCGAAACCGCGCTTTATTCACCCGGATGCACGACATGAAACGGATATTGGCATTCATGACCTTGTTGCTTTTGTGTATGCCGGCAGTGGCAACCGATATACCATCGCGTGTCGAAATGAGCTATGCCGTGACGACAGACATCGGCCAGGGCGAGCTCAATGAAGTCATGGAAATCAGGCATATCAACGGTGCATACAGCTACACCATCGACAGCGAGGCGCAAGCCACGGGCATATACAAACTGGTCAAACCGGGCAGCATCATTCGCAAGAGTCAGGGCATGATCACCAAACACGGTATTCAACCGGCTCATTTCTCCGATCAGCGCGAATCCAAACAACCCAGCATTGCCTTGTTCAATTGGGAAAAACATGTCATTACCCTGCAGCACAAGGGCAAGGAGGAACACAAACCTCTACCCAGAGACACGCTCGATCGCCTGAGCTTCTCGTACAGTTTCATGTTTGTGCCTCTCCCCAAACACCATGTCGAGAAGCATATTACCGATGGTCGCAGTTTGCACCTGTCGCGGTTCAAGATTTCCAAAGAAAAATTACATACACCCATCGGCGAAATCGATACGATCGTACTCACTCGCGAAGAAGAAAAGCATGCCAAGGTCAAGCGCAAGCTCTGGCTTGCACCTAATAATCACATGCTGCCGGTACGGATCGTTTCGATCGAAGAAAATGGCCGCGAGATAGAAAAGATGGTTACGTCGATCAATATCAGTTACAAACCAGAGCATTAACCCATTTCCGATCCGATTCATATCTATTCATGCAATTAACCGCTTTCCAACTGGATGCCGCCATTTCTGCCACGCGCGCTATCCTGCCGCTGGATTTACCTGCCGATGCGTTAATGCGGCGATTCTTTCAAGAACACCCGGCACTGGGTGCACGAGACCGCACTGTCATCGCCGAAACGGTATTCGGCATTCTGCGTCACCGTTTTTTTCTTGAGCACTGCGCACAACACATCACGCCACGTGCATTGGTTCTGGCTTATCTGGCCAAATTTGGCAACATCAATCTTCGCCAACTGTCAGGCATGGTCAATTCTTCCGAAAGCAAGTGGCTGGCAGAAATCAAAGCATTGCGCATTGATACGCTACCGCTGCCGATTCAGGCCGAACTGCCACAGTGGCTGGTCGAAAAATTGCAAAAGAGCATGTCAGATCAAGCCATCCTCGATCTTGGTCTGGCCTTACAAAAATCGGCACCACTGGATTTGCGGGTCAACACCATCCTAGCAAAGCGCAGTGACATTCTCGACTGTCTCAACGCCGAACAAATCGAAGCGCAAACCACACTCTATTCTCCCTGCGGCATCCGATTGACTGGAAAACCAGCCATCAATCGTCATGCATTATTTCTGAGCGGAAAAATCGAGGTACAAGATGAAGGCAGTCAACTACTGGGATATTTACTGGCTCCCAAACGCGGCGAAATGGTAGTCGATTTCTGTGCCGGTGCTGGGGGAAAATCGCTACTGCTGGGCGCACTCATGCAGTCAAAAGGACGAATCTATGCTTTCGATATTTCGGAAAAGCGTCTACAGAACCTGAAACCACGCTTCAAACGATCCGGCCTGTCCAATCTCCATGCCCAACGTATCGCACATGAACATGACAGCAAGGTCAAGCGACTGGCGGAAAAAATTGACCGCGTCCTGGTCGATGCGCCCTGCAGTGGCATGGGCACCTTGCGTCGCAATCCGGACTTGAAATGGCGGCAAACTCCCGAATCCATCGATGAACTCAAGGTGAAGCAGGCATCTATTCTCGCAGCGGCGGCAAGCCTGCTAAAACCAGGAGGTCGTCTGGTGTATGCGACATGCAGCTTCTTGCCTGAAGAAAATCAAAATATCATCCATGATTTTTTACAGACACACACGCAGTTTGCCTTGCTGGATTGCTCGGAATTACTGATGCAGCAACATATCATGTTAAATACCGGACAATTCTTGCAACTCTCTCCAACAGAACATCGAACCGATGGTTTTTTTGCAGCCGCATTGACGCGAATCAGTTGAGATTCACAACTGCCTGCTCGGTTGCTTCTTTCTATTTGTCACGCTGATTCGATTTCCTATCGCAGGTAGTGAGTAGGGATTGTGATCAGCCTTGCTTGGCTAGCTCGATCTTCTGCTTGATGAGATCAATGAGTGCCTGAAAGCCTTCCCGCTGCATGATGGCGCGATACTCGCCACGTTTTATCGCTAAATCGCTCACGCCATCGAACAAAATATTGACGATACGCCAACGTCCCTCGGCCTGATGGAGAACATAATCGAAATTGACCGTTCCCCCATCTGATTTGGTTAACTGGCTGCGTACCAGCTTTTGCTCGTGCGGCAAATCCCGCTGCTCGATCACTTCGAATTGTTCACCTTCGTGACGCTTGAATTGACCGGCGTAGGTCGCTATGCTGAGTTTACGGAAGGTATCGACAACCAGACTTTTCTGTTCCTTGTCTAGTTGTGACCAGTATGTGGCACCCAGGATCGTCTTGATGATCAATTCAATGTCATGCGTTTTTTCAATGATGGGCTCCAGAAAGCTATAGCGCCCGTCATATCCCAGTTTTTCTCCTTCACGCATCGCCCGCAGCAAAGCTGATTGCAATTCATGTATCACGGCATCCGGTTCGCCCGATTTCACATCCGATGCCGCAAACACGGCACAAGCCCAAAGCAGCATCGCACTACAAAATTGCCATTGAACAAATTTAATGATTTGTTTTACTTTCATATCGTCGATCTTTCCAACAAGCGCGCTCCCCACGCCAGTATTGCAATGCCGATGTCCAAGTCATTGCCAGATATAAAGTGCCTATGACAGGCAATGCCAACACCCAGAGCGGGGAACGCTGATAATAAATGAGGGTTGGCGTATACGTAATCAGCATCACCACCCAAGTCAGAACGCTTAACATATACGCTTCTTCAGGTGCTGACAATAAGAATGCGAATGGTGCAGCCCAAAACATCGCTACCATGATGACTGTACACAACACCAGCCAAATAGGCGAATACTTGAGTTGTGTGTAAGCGGTACGCGCAACCATTTGCCAAATGGGTTGCAGTGTCTGATAACCTCGATGGCTGCGCGCAGCATGGCTGAGTCCAAGCCACGTCCGCAAACCGACATGCTTGATCTTGGATGCCAATGTACAGTCGTCAATCAGAGCATGATGCAAACTGGAAAACGCACCCACGTTACGTAGCGCCCGCGTTTCAACCAGAATGCAACCGCCCGCCGCCGCTGCCATGGTCGACGTCGGCCGATTAGCCAAAGCAAATGGATACAGCAACTTGAAGAAAAAGATAAAAGCCGGCATCAATAAGCGCTCCACGAAATTCTGCAGTGGTGGCTCTGCCATCAATGACACTAGCGCAAGGCCCTCTTCAGATGCTTTTTGGCGTAAGCAAGCAACTATTCCCGGGGAAAGTCGGATATCGGCATCCAGCAGCAAGGTATACGTTGTTGAAACTTCTTTCAAACCTTGCTCCAACGCCCACAACTTACCACTCCAACCCGGCGATGGCGTTGTACCGGAGATGACTTGCGCTCCCAGCAACCCAGCTTTGAACGCCGTATCATCGCTGGACTGATCATCGATTACAATGATACGCATCTCACTACCCTGTGCTCTCAAATCGCGAAGTGTCTGCTCAATGCAATCGCTTTCATTGCGCGCTGGAATCAGTACAGTAATATCATTCAATCGTGCTTGCGCATGTTCTGCGCTCGGCGCCTCTAGTCTCTCACGCGTACTCCAAGGCCGCCATGGCAATAAAATCAGGGCACACCAGCACAGTGCGCCGCATAGACATAGATACGATAGCAATTCCATTAACACCGCTGCTGCACATGGAAAGATGGCAAAACCAAAACCATTGAATCAGGACTAGCCTATTTGTTGATGATAGAAGCCGTGATCTCCGATAACTTCTCGGGAGCGTTGATCTCTTTGCTTGTCCATTTGGGTGTAGGTTCGGCCACCATCGGCCCTGTCGTTCTCGGACCTTTCAATGATGTGATGAGCGCTTTCCAAGGATGCCGCAACGTATCTTCCACGGCTGTTGCCTCATACCCACAATGCGCCATGCATTGAGCACATTTGGGATTATTGGCTGTGCCATATTTTTCCCACGGGGTATCCTCGAGTAACTCTTTAAAAGATTTTGCGTATCCTTCATCGGACAACAAATAGCATGGCTTTTGCCAACCAAACACATTACGCGTCGGATTACCCCAAGGGGTACAGTTATAATCCTGATTCCCAGCCAAATAATCCAGATAAAGTGCAGAGTGATTGAGTCGCCACTTGCGTTTTAATTTCTTACCTAATTCAAAAATGCCTCGAAACAGGATCTTGGTATCTTGACTCTTGATAAAGACGTCTTGCTGTGGCGCTTTTTCATAACTGAATCCTGGGGCAATCGTTGCTGCCTCCACTCCCAGTTCCATCGCATAGTCCAGAAATTCCGCAACATCCTCGGGGGTTTCTCCCTGGAACAAGGTACAGTTCACTGTCACCCTAAATCCCTTATCCAAAGCCAGTTTGATCGCTTCGATGGCGCGATCAAACACGCCATCCTGGCAAACGGATGCGTCATGCCGTTCTTTCATGCCATCCAAATGAATGGAGAAAGTCAGATAAGGAGACGGCGTATAGTCTTCAATTCTTTTTTTCAATAACAGAGCATTGGTACACAGATAAACATATTTCTTACGCCGAACGATACCTTCAACAATCCTGGGCATATCTTTATGCAGCAGGGGTTCGCCGCCCGGAATAGAAACCATTGGCGCACCGCACTCATCCACTGCTTCCATACACTCTTCATAGGAGAGGCGTTGATCCAGAACATCCTCCGGATGTGCGATCTTCCCACATCCTGCACAAGCCAGATTACAGCGAAACAAAGGCTCCAGCATCAGTACCAGAGGATATTTCTTGACCCCTTTTAACTTCTGCTTGATGAGATAACTACCAACCGCAATCTGTTGCCGTAAAGGAACTCCCATTAGAAAACCTCCAAAAAAACTTTACAAAATCGAATACTTACTCAGCCAACTTCAATCACAAGCTCTCAAAACATGAGAAAAAGCCTTGGAGTCAAGGCGCAATCTATTACTCCGAACAGTGACTGAAACAGAAATTTCCATAGATTCCATAATTTACCCATCAGAATCTAGAATTTGGTTTTAATTATTTTTTAAAACTATAGAACATGACTCTGTCCATAGCAAATAAATTTTAAAACCATTTGAATCATGGATTACTGCTTTATTAATCCGGTTTTTATCGTGAATTTATATCCAGGCTGGATATTAAAAAAACACCAAGAACCCAGAGAGTTCTTGGTGCATTCTTTATTTAATTATCTTAAATTTCTTACTGCAATTAAAAATCGACACCTAAAGCCCGGAGTGTTTTCTTAGTAATCTTTCCGGTCGGTATACCATTCTTTTTCTGAAAACTCTCAATAGCCGTTGTTGTCTTGGCACCACTGACACCATCCACTGGCCCTGGATTATACCCTGCATTGACAAGGGCTTGTTGAATCTTGCGCATTAAATCTGGAGTGACTTTCACAACGTCATTGCCGTCATCCACCATTGGGGTGGATTGAACAGGCTCCGCTGCGGCAACCGATTCAGCAGTGGACTCCAGACTTTTAACTTCTTCAATTTTTGCAGCAGGTGCTGGGACCGGTTCAGGAGCTGGTGCTGGTGCAGCAGCAGGTGCCGGAGCCGATGCTGCCGCAGGAGCAGCCGGTGCTGCTGCCGCTGCTTTGTCCCCTTCTTTTGGAATAGGCTTTTTTTCAAATATGGGTTTACAGCTAATTAACAAACCAGCAGCAAGAAAAACAACCGCCAATGATGTTACTTTATTGATTCTTCTAATTTTCATTGTTGTCCTCCAAAAACATATCATGATTAAACATCATTAATTCATGCTAGGCGCATGCTTTAATGACAATCCCAAAACTTCATTGCGCGACTAATTTAGTCCTCGGAGCCATAAAAAACTTGGTTATATTTATTGTTATCGGACTAACTATAATGTTGCGTTGAGAACTATCACACTTTTCTGCTTATAACGCAATCCGCATGAGTGATTTAATCGCAAGCACAGAAAAGATAAAAGATTTATATCCAGTCTACACCCCTTGATTATGGCTCTCCAAGAGTATCAATAAACAAGAAAGCACCTTGTTACCCACCATCATTGGATGACATGAAGGAACCAGGTATGCCTATCACAAGAAACTCACAATCTATTGTATTAATTGATACTCTATATTAATTGTTGGAGTCAGGATGATCGGCTTATCGATTATCGAATCGTTAAAAGAAGGAAGTATCGTTTCCAGAAACGGGATCGAAGTGGCTGATCCTGTACTGGTATGCGTAAATCCTTTGTTATGAATCAGCTTCTGCAAAACAAACGTGGATTTCTGCGGATTAAACCTGAAAAACAATGTATTGGATACAGGATAAATTCTACTGCTGCTGAACGAAGAAAATGCACCTCGGATAGCGCTCAGGTCGGTATAAATTGAGTTAGTCGAAACAACGAGATCAGTCCCGTTGAAATACCCAGTGGCTTCAACAGAAGACAACTGACTGGGCAAACCTTCCGTTTCCGGCACGCCCGAATAACCAATGGCTGCAATACTGTCGATACATACTTCCTGATTATCGTTCGTAAAGCGCGGAATTCCCCCCGTCAGTCTGAGTCGGTAAAAACCACCATCGACGACTTCACTGACCTCAAATTTGCTCTCGATGACATTCAGATTGGAAGAAGGATCATTGTCATCAATGATCGCAAAGCACTCAAAACCCGTATAGCTAATGGATATCCCCCACACATAACCATGGCATGCAAATGAGAAAACACCTATCAGCAGCATCAAGAATTTTTTCATGCCACTACTCCATAAACCCAATCGGTTACAAACGACTATGCCAATCAGTTCACAAGACTGCGCAGTTTGGAAAAAACATCACCAACGTAACTCATCTGCTCGGGTGTATGTGCGGCATTCACGCTGCATCGCACCAGCGATTTACCCTCCGGAGCAGCCGGTGGCAAGATCAAATTCACATAAATATTATGCTCGAGCAAATTCCGCCATAACAGTAATGCCTGCTGTGGCGTATCAAGAATAGCTGCAATTACGGGTCCTGGATCCGGACCAACGACATAGCCTGATTGCTTTAATTTTTCATAGAGCTGCGTGCAATTATCCCAAAGTTGTTTACGCAGATGTCCTCCTTTGCGCAACAGTTCAAGCGCAGCTCGCGTTGAAGCAATCGTAGCTGGAGATGGGGATGCCGTGAAAATATAAGGGTGGCTAACATAACGCAACTGCTCAAGTTGTGGATGATTACTCACGCAATAACCGCCAATGCTGCATAGGCTCTTGCTGAAGGTGCCTGTAATGAAATCAACTTCATCCAGCAATCCCGTTTTCTCGACCAATCCCTGTCCTGTTTCCCCCAGTACCCCCAAAGAATGTGCTTCATCCAGCAACAGAGTAAATTGATAGGCTTTCTTTAATCGGACAATATCAGCCAGCGGTGCTTGATCCCCCAGCATACTGTATATACCTTCCGCGATGACAAGGGTCGTTTCAACCCGATCCCCCAAGCGACGCAATCGCTTTTCGAGGTCAGCCACATCATTGTGCTTAAAGCGAACAATATCGGCTCCACTTAAAATACAGCCATCATAAATACTGGCATGGGAATCACTATCAATCAATACGGTATCACCGCTTCCAACCAACCCTGAGATAGTGCCTAAATTAGCCTGGTATCCGGTAGTAAAAACAATGCCCGAAGTACAGTGATAAAATTCAGCAAACTCCTTTTCCAACGCACGATGCCCATGATAACTTCCATTAGCCATGCGCGAACCCGTGGTGCCGGTTCCTTCACGGTCAATAGCCGCATGAGCGGCACTGATACACTCCGGTGCAAAGGTTAATCCCAGGTAATTATTGGTTCCAAGCAGAAGTACGCGGCGATCCCCTATTCTTGCTTCAGTCGCCGAATAAACTTCTTCAATCGGGATACCAAAAGCACCAACCCCATCCGGCAGCAATGCTTTTCTTGCTGCGGCAGCAGCATCCAGTTTTTCCAGTAAATTCATTATGCAGTCGTTTTAATTTTATATATCAAATCCACCAGCTCACGAACCGTTTGAACATCGGCGAGGGCATTTATTGGAATTGAAATATCAAAAGCATCTTCCACTTCCATGATCAAATTTAACAATTTGATTGAGTCTATGGATAATTGGCTGATTAGATTGGTTTCCGGTGTGATTTCAATATGAGTATTGGTTAAGCTGCTTAGGCGATCACAGAGTAACTGCATGATCTCATCATATTTGCTGTCTGTCATGTCGAGCTAGAATTGGGTTAGATTTCAAATTACTGTAGATAATACATCTTGCAAACGAATACGCGGCTTCCATGCTGGAAGCGAGCGAATCAACGCCGTATTATCACACACCCAATCGCTATGTTGTAATTCATTTACTTTTCCTGGAGTCAGCATGGGTGAATAACGTAGCAACCGGGCGCACCACAGATTTGCGTATGCAACACTCCGTATCAACTTGTCGGGAATTTCGATGCAACGAACAAACTGCCCCCATGTACGCTGAGCCAAAGTTGCCACTTCCTGATAGCTATATCCACCAGTCAGTCCATCATCCAACTCAAAAATGCCATGAATTCGAGTTTCTGAATCAAGCCATGCCAAAATGGCCGCGACCAGATCGTCCACATGGATCAGACCGAATCGGTTATGAATCTGTCCCACCACAGGAAGAAATCCACGATGCGCCATTTGAAAAAGCGGTTTGATTTCCTTGTCTCCAGGACCATAAACAGCGGTAGGGCGAAATATTGTCCAGTTCTCATAATCCGAATGGCGAGCAAGCTCTAATTCTGACAAGTACTTGCTTTGTGCATACCAAGACAAGCTAGGCAACTTGGCGGCAAGCGATGATATCAGTAGTAATCGAGGAACAGGATTTTGCCTGAGCGATATATCTACGATATTCTGGGTACCTTGAACATTAATACGCCAGAATTCTTCGAATGAACTCCCTTTGACTGTCGCTGCACAATGAATGACATGCGTTGCACCATCAATCAACTGATGCAAAGCATCCAGATTATGGAGATCGCCATGAATCCATTGTATGGAAGGATGATCGAAATGATTAGAGCGCGTAAGCGCTCTAATCTTCCAATCTGATTCTGATAGCTTCTGAAGCAGGGTCTTACCAATAAAACCTGTAGCACCGGTAATGGCTACCGATTTTGGCATGTCATTCAGCGATCACCAGACTCTGCAAGTGAAAGCTGCTCACCCAAGCCCATTCTCTGGATATAACCCTGTTTTGCAGCAAACCGAGAAAGCTTGCCAGAAGAAGTACGAGGCAATGTATGCGGTGGAACCAATTCAACGATGCAGTTGACACCAAACGCCATGTATACCAACTGTTGCAATCTTGTAATCAACGCTTGACGTTCAGTTACTGAGGTCAATCTGCATTCGATAACCAACACGATCGTTGTCGAACCTTCTTCATCAGTTACACCGAAAGCCGAAGCTTCACGTGACCGCACTTCTGGCTGTTGTTCTGCCAGCTCCTCAATATCTTGAGCGCGAATATTACGCCCATTCACAATAATGACATCAGTGCGACGCCCCGTAATATACAAGTCACCATTAAACAAAAATCCTATATCACCGGTATCAAGCCAGTTCCCAGATTTCAGAGCCTTATTGGTTTCTTCTGGATTATTGAAATAACCCAACATTACGCTGTCACCTTGAACCAAAACACTGCCGACCATCAACTCTGGCAGTTGCTGACCATCATCACTCATTATTTTCACCGTATGACCGGGTAATGGTCGACCGCAATTAACAAACTCGCTTTGTTTGCGACCATCAGCCTGCAATCGCACGGCCATTTTCTTGTCTATAAGTGTTTTGCTATCTATCTGTATGCTTTTACAACCCTCGCCAATCTTTGAAAAAGTCACGGCAAGCGTTGATTCTGCAAGCCCATAGCATGGTAAAAAAGCACTTTCGCTAAAGCCTGCTGTAGCAAATCTTTCAGCAAATGCCCTCAAAGTCTCAGGACGAATCATTTCCGCTCCGATTCCAGCAGCCCTCCAGCAACTAAGATCCAATTCTTTCAAATCGGATTCTCTGACACGCATGGAGCAAAGCTTCAAACCAAAGGGCTGGCTGAATGCAACAGTACAACGATTACGACTGATCAAACGTAACCATTGTAAAGGTCTAATTGCAAAATCCCGGGTGGCCAAATAATCCACGGATATTTGCGTTACCATCGGAGCCAATACCAAACCAACCAATCCCATATCATGATAAAACGGAAGCCATGATGCTGAGCGATCCTGCGGTGTAATTTCCAGACCGTTGCGTACGATGCCTTGCAAATTGCACATCAAGGCGCGCTCTGTAATCACCACACCCCGGGGTGAACGCGTGCTTCCGGATGTAAACTGCAAATATGCAGTCTCATCAGAGTGATTGCATTCAAGGTCAACATCTCGAACTGGCAATTGCTTCAAATCACCGGGCGTCCCAGACCACCTAAGACTAATATTTTCCTTTGATGCTTCATTCAAAAACTCAATGTAGTCCAAATTGGACAACGCTATACTTGCTTCACTACTTTCAAGCATTCCTTTCAACTGCTGAACATAAATTTTGCGACTACCAAGATTTACGGGTATCGGCATTGCGAATGGAACTAGGCCTGCATAGCGGCATGCAAAGAACAACTCGACAAACTCAGGTGAAGTATCCGCGATAATTGCCACTCGACTTCCGCGTGGCAAATCAAAATTCATAAAACGACGCGCCAGATCACGTGCATTTTCCCTAAGTACACTGTAGGGCAAAACCGAGCGCAAATTACCTCGCGCATCGTAAAAATTGTATCCAGTTACCCCCTTCGCTGCATATTCCAAAGCACTTGTTAACGAGTCAAAACCCGCCAACTGTTGCACGAGTGTATTAAGTGTCGGTGTTGGTATTATTTGCAATTCGCTTGAAGGTTGAAAATCAAACGCCTGCGTTTGCGGAGCGTTCAACTCGATTATTGTCGAACTCAAGATCTTCCCCTCGAAGTAAAAGTACTTGTCATCTTGCTTTCATAGGCAAGTATTTGTGGTTGAGCGTGCCAACTCTGTTCTTTAAAAATTGATAATCCATTTTTTGCTGGCTGGAAAATTTTCATTCAAACGCCTACCGCTGACATTGCTTAACAAACATAAGTGTGTCATATTTGACTACAGCGCAGCTTATATAAGGTACTTTTCCCTGTCAAGGCGATATTAATCCTGTGTTGCGCAAATGCAACAACGCACTGGATCTACTATCATATTACTTTCATTGCCCTTTTCTGCAGCCAGAATCCAGATCCTCTTCCACCCTTTCAAGTTGTCATGCTGAATATCCAAGGCTTAACTTACCTAAAAGACGGAATTCCACTGTTGGAAAATTGTGACTTACAAGTCTTTTCAAACCAACACGTTGGCCTGGTTGGGAAAAATGGCTGTGGCAAATCGACTCTATTTCGCTTAATTCTGGACACCATAAAACCGGATAGCGGAGAAGTTTTTCTTCAATCTGGAACAACCGTCACTTCTGTCGAGCAGGAAATTCTGAGCTCGAATCAACATACCATCGAATTCGTATTGGATGGTGATAGCGAATTGCGGCACTTGGAAATGATCCTGGAACAAAAGAACCATGATGACAAATGGTTCGAAGCCCAGCAGCGCTACGAGGCAATTGGTGGATACACAGCCAAAGCAAGGGCTGCGCAACTGTTGGATGGATTGGGTTTCGCGCAATTGACTTTAGAACAGCCTGTCAGTCATTTCTCCGGGGGATGGCGTATGCGCTTAAATCTAGCCCGCGCACTCATGCACCGTGCTGATCTGCTATTACTGGACGAACCCACCAATCATCTGGATCTGGAAGCTATTCTATGGCTGGAACAGTATCTGGCACACTATCCCGGCAGCTTTCTGATTGTGTCGCACGACCGGGAATTCCTCAATGCTTGTGTAAACCAGATTGCGCATATCAGCAATCGCAAAATTGAAAAATATAGCGGCAATTATGATGATTTCGAGCGCACGCGAGCAGAGCGACTCAAGCAGCACGCTCAGTCCATGCGACAACAACAAAGGCAAATAGCGCACATCGAAGATTTCATACAACGTTTTCGGGCCAAGGCAACCAAAGCCAAGCAAGCCCAAAGTCGTATCAAAGCTCTCGAACGTTTGACACGCCTCGCACCGGTGCAACTTGACACCGATGATTTTGAATTAGCGATCGAAGCACCTGAACACGGCCCCGATACTTTACTGACTGTAAGAAATCTCGGATTTGCCTATGACCAGCAAAATTTGTTTCATCAGGTCAACCTAACCCTACAAACTGGCGCCCGTATTGCGTTGGTCGGCCCTAACGGAGCAGGAAAATCCACTTTCATAAAATTACTCACCAAAGCCATCGAACCCACTTCAGGATCCCTGAATTGGGCTTCCAATGTTCGTATCGGCTACTTTGCCCAACATCAACTGGAAAGCCTGCAAGGTAATCTGACCCCGCTGCAACAAATGCAACAATTGGCGCCCAATCGCACCGAACTCGATCTAAGAAACTTCCTGGGACATTTTGGACTGGGTGGCACCCATGAAAATCGCTGCATCTCGAGTTTCTCTGGAGGAGAAAAAAGCCGGCTAGCCCTCGCCCTCATCGCGTGGCAGAAACCGCATGTACTGTTACTCGACGAACCAACCAATCACCTCGATCTCGAAATGCGCAGTGCATTGACTTTCGCACTAGAATCCTATGCGGGCGCAATCGTACTGGTTTCACATGACCGCAGTCTGGTTACAGCCATCGCTGATGAATTATGGCTAGTATCGGATAATCAGGTTCGTCAATTTGATGGAGACTTGACCGACTATCAAGCTTGGCTCGAAACTCGCCGTGCTCAAGAGAATGCTCGGACTCAACCCTCTCCAAACAAAACCACATCGTCTGGAGCCCCCTCCAAACCCAACAAAAAAAAATTACTTCTGGAACAGGCGAAACTGGAAACCAACCTGATCTCGGCACAAAAAGAAATGGACGAAGTAAATCGCCAGTTGGCAAACCCGATCAATTATGCCAATGCTTCACATAACAAGATAAGTCAATTGAGCGCAATCCGTGCAGAACTCGAGAAAAAAATTGCAGACTTGGAAGAAAGTTGGCTGGCACTCGAATCTGCACTAGAGGAATAAAAATTCCCGTTTTTAAACCTGCATGTTCATGATTTCCTGATAAGCAGTCACGAGTTTATTGCGAACCTGTATCATGGATTGAAATGACACATTTGCTTTCTGCAATGAAATCATTACTTCATGAAGATCCACATTGGACTGATCGCTGACAAACTGCTCGCTCAACGTATCTGCAGTCCGCTGTGTCTTATTGACCTGATCAATCGCAGCTTTGAGCTTGTCACCAAAATCGACACTGGCAATTTCATCAGACCTGGCTTCTTTTTTCGTTCCTGAGGCAAGGGCAGAAGCTGCTTGCAATTGTTGCAGAATATTATCAATTCCTGATTTATCCATCGCTTACTCCATCACTGTCAATCCAAACAGATTATATCAATACACATCAATTACTTAACTAGACTCTCGATATTGTTGCAATTTGTACCGCAAAGTTCGCTCCGAAATCCCAAGTCTTTTAACGGCGAGTTTGCGCGAACCATTAACGGCAGCCAATGTATCCAAAATATGTTTACGTTCGAGTGTCTTCATATCCTGCAACACAGGGTCAGCAGACAATTGCTCAGAATTCCGACTCCGGTTCGTTTCCGGCAGCAGAATATGATCTGCTTCGACGCAATCACTTGCCAGGATGATGGCGCGTTGCACAACATTTTCCAACTCTCTTACATTACCCGGCCAGGGATACTGAACAAGTTTATCGATTGCTTCTTTCGTCAGCACGCAAGCTGATTTATCCAATTCAACCAAGGCTGACTCCAGGATTCTTTGCGCCAATGGCTCGATATCCTGGAGGCGCTCCCGCAAAGGTGGAATTTCGATAGGAAACACATTGAGCCGATAGAACAAATCCTCCCGGAATTTACCTTCCTTGACAAAAGCCATCATATCCCGGTTGGAAGTGGCAATCACACGAATATCCAGCTTGATCGTTTTATGCCCACCAACCCTTTCTACCTCTCTCTCCTGCAAAACCCGCAACAGTTTCGCCTGCAACTCCAAAGGCATTTCGGAAATCTCATCCAGAAGCAATGTACCGCCTTCCGCCTGCTCGAATTTTCCCGGTTGAGCCTGAACAGCACCGGTGAAGGCACCTTTCTCATAGCCAAACAGGGTAGCCTCCAGTAAATTTTCCGGAATGGCTGCGCAATTAATCGCAACGAAAGGTTTGGATGCACGTAACGAATGCTGATGAATGTAGCGCGCAATGACTTCCTTTCCACTGCCACTTTCTCCTGTCAGCATGACCGTGGCCGTTGATTGTGCAACCTTCTTGGCCAGCGACAACATTGCCCGCATCTTGGGATCACGTGCGATAATCTGCTCGCCTGTTTCAGCATCAGCCATGGCGTATTGCTCCACATGCGATATCAAGCTTACAGGCTCAAATGGTTTCAGCAGATAATCACATGCTCCCGCCCGCATTGCCGCAACTGCTTTGTCGATCTCCCGGTAGGCTGTCATCAGCAGAACAGGCAATTCCGGCGCAAATCCCTTGATCTGCTTCAATAATGTCAACCCATCCAACGGCTTCATTTGTACATCACTGACAACAATACCGACTTGATGCTCGCGTAGAATCGACATGGCATCATTTCCGTTGGTTGCTGCCAACGCTTGATAACCCGACAGTTCCAGTGTCGTGCAAATGGCTTCGAGCAAATCCTGATCATCTTCCACCACCAGTACCGGTAATGTTCGCATAACCCTATACCCCCTGATTCCTGGTTCTTGGAAGCCGTATCAGAAACTCGCTTCCGGCTTCGAGACGTGAATGGATGTGTACTGTGCCTCCCATCGACTGGATTACACCCCGAACGATCGCCAATCCCAAACCTGTACCCTGCGCCCGCGTGGTAAAGAAAGGCTCGAACAGCCTTTCCTGTAATTCCGGGCTGATACCAGGTCCATCATCACTGACACTGATAAAAATAGTACTGTCGTCCATTTCGCTGGCCAGAACGATTTGCCCTTCTTCGGGTGATGCCTGCATGGCATTCTCAAGCAAACTCATCACCGCTCCGAATAGCGCCTGGCGATCTGTCTTCAGGATTACGCCCTGACTATGATCGCGCACGACAAGCTGCAATTCATGTTGCATCAGTTGCGGTTCAATGACCTGTTGCAATTCCAGCAAAACATCAGTCACTGCAACATCCTCGAACTGGGTTGTCTCGCCTTTCACGAAACGCAACATGTCCTTCGTCAGGCTTTCCAGATGATGCAGGCGATCTACTGTTTTGTCAGCGAATTTCTGCCGATCACCCGTTGTCAGCGTGCTGCTTCCAAGATGTGTTGCATACAACAAGGCCGTCGCAAGCGGTGTTCGCAACTGATGCGCAAGATTGGCTGCCATTTCACCCATAGCAGTCAGTCGCTGATTGCGTTTGACTTTCTCCTGCATCAGGTAAGCCTGTGTAATATCGTTGATGAGCAGGATTTGTCTCCCGGTTGAATCAGCTGCACTACTCTCGATCCGGATACGGATTTTGTCTGCACTGACATGATCCTTCCTGACATACCATTCATTGCTCATGTTTGTTGCAGACAAACGTCCTTCGACAATCTTCTGCCATACCTGCCCCATCAATGGCTCACCAATCATGGCGACAGCAGCGGGATTGACCTGCTCAACACAGCCCTCCGCATTAAGTGCCACGACCCCGCCCGGCAGGGCATTCAATAAAAAACTCAGCTTTTTCGACAAATCTTCCTTGGCGAGCAATTGTTTGTGCAATTCCCCATTAGCCAGCGCCAACTCATGGGTCAGCTCCGCGACCCGGCATTGCAGTTCCTGATAAACACCGGATAACTGCTGGGACGCCTCGTTGAATGCAGCAAAAGCAATCTGCAACTGCTCCTGGTCAGCGGAAGAAGTCCGAAAACGTAAAGGTTCGTTGTTTTGCACAGAAATTATTTAACGCTATTTGAAGTAATTCGTAGCTTAGCTGAAGTTGTGCAGGTCAATGGCGAGAATAAAGCCGGCAAATCCGTTTTATTTGAACATTCATTTTTTTTAAATCTATCGATAATTTTCACATTGACACGATTGCGTTTGATGCGACTGAAAATTCGATGAGTTGCAAACGACACAAATCCAGGAAAATTGAATATTCAGTAATGCGCATCAAGCCAAGTCATTAACGAAACAAAACAAAGTAGGAGAATAGTTCGTGGCAACCGTACCTAGCGAAACCAATATATCGCAACCCATACCCGCTTCCCGGTTCGAGCAATTCAATCAATTATCGAACCAGAAAAAGCTAGGACTCATTCTATCTGCGGCGGCCATCGTGGCATTGCTTGCCGGTGCATTCATGTGGAGCCAAACCCCGGAATACCGCGTTCTGTATAACAACGTTTCCGATCAGGATGGCAGCTCCATCATCAGCGCGCTGCAACAAATGAACGTACCGTACAAATTTTCCGAAAGTGGCGGTGCAATCCTGGTCCCTGAGAAACAGATACACGAAGTCAGACTGAAACTGGCTGGACAAGGATTACCCAAAGGCAATCTGCCTGGTTTTGAATTGATGGAGAACCAAAAATTTGGCTCCAGCCAGTTTCTCGAGCAAGTCAATTACCAGCGCGCCCTCGAAGGTGAACTGGCCCGTTCCGTACAATCGCTATCTGCGGTACAAAGCGCTCGCGTTCATCTGGCCATTGCCAAACCTTCGGTATTTTCAAGAGAAAAACAACCTCCCAGTGTTTCAGTGTTACTCAATCTGCATCCAGGCAGGGTACTGAGTGTCGAGCAAGTCAGTGCAATTGTGCATTTAATGTCCAGCAGCATCCCCAACATGCCAGTCAAAAATGTCACGGTCGTCGACCAGCATGGCAACCTGTTGAGTACTCAAAATGACAACAAGCAGGACAAGCGCTTCGATGCCAAGCAACTGGAGTACGTGAAGGAACTCGAAGATAACTACATTCGCCGCATCGAAGCCATACTGACACCCATTACGGGAGCCGCTAACGTTCGCGCGCAGGTCACGGCCGACCTGGACTTCTCCCGGATCGAACGCGCAGAAGAGATCTATCGCCCCAACAACACCGAATCGGACGCAGCCACGATACGCAGCCAGCAATCATCCGAATCTGCATCCACAGGATCAAAAATGGATGGCGGCATCCCTGGCGCACTGACGAATCGACCACCGGAACAGGCCAGTGCACCGATTGAAGCAAACAAAGAGGGAGACAAAGCACCGCCCGTACCATCGGAACGGAAAAAAGAATCAACCATCAACTATGAAGTGGACAAAACGGTACAACACACGCAGCAGTCCGCAGGCAATGTCAAACGCCTGACAGCCGCCGTTGTGGTCAACTACCGCAAGAAAACTGACGAGAATGGTGAAGTTACCCATGAACCTCTGACGGCTGACGAACTGAAGGAAATCAATGGTCTTGTCAGGGAAGCCATGGGCTATAACGAGAAACGCGGCGACTCCCTGACCGTCACCAACAACCTGTTTACCGCCGAAAGCGAAGTCGTTGCAGAAACACCGTTCTGGAAAGATCCGGACAATATCATGCTAGCCAAGGATATCGGCAAACAACTGATCATCGCAGCGGTAGTACTGTTCTTCCTGCTGAAAATCCTGAAGCCGTTTCTGAAGAGTATGTCTCCTCCACCTGTACCGGCATTACCCAATCCAGCCACCGAAGGTGCTGTGATCGGTGAGCTGGTGAATGACGGTACTGCAATGGGTCAATTGGATGAAAGACCGGATTTAACAGAACAGCAGGCAGCAAGGCAAAAGCTGATATTTGATGAAAACCTCAAGAAAGCCAAGCTTTTAGCATTGGAACAACCTGGTATTGTTGCAAACGTCGTTAAAGATTGGGTAGCCAAAAATGGATGATGAAGGCGTTAAAAAAAGTGCAATCCTGTTGATGACCTTGGGTGAGCAGGAAGCTGCATCAGTAATCAAACTGCTGGGGCCCAAGGAAGTGCAGAAGCTGGGTGAAGCAATGACCAGTCTGGAAAACATCTCGCGCACTGAAATCGAAACCGTGCTGCATGATTTCTGTCATGAAGCCGAGGGCAGAACGACTTTAGGGCAGGATTCGGACGATTATGTGCGTAATGTTCTGACCAGTGCACTGGGAGAAGAAAAGGCTGCCAATTTAATCGATCGTATATTATTAGGTAATGACACCAGCGGCATCGAGGGGCTCAAATGGATGGATGCCGCGACGGTATCCGAGCTCATCAAGAACGAACACCCACAGATCATTGCCACCATTCTGGTTCATCTGGAACGCGATCAAGCGAGCGGAATCCTGAGTTTATTTCCGGAACGGCTGCGCAACGACACTTTATTGCGCATTGCCACGCTCGATAGCATACAGCCCGATGCACTGCGCGCACTGAACGATGTCCTGACCAATTTATTGTCAGGAAGCAGCAATATTCGCAAAACCCCACTGGGCGGTGTGCGCACGGCAGCTGAAATCCTCAACTTCGTTCCCACTGCGCTGGAAACCAGTGTCATCGAAAACATCAAGCAATTCGATGAAGATCTGGCACAAAAAATCATGGATGAAATGTTTGTGTTCGACAATCTCATGGATGTGGACGATCATGGTATCCAGTTACTCCTCAGGGAAGTGCAATCCGAGTCACTGATCATTGCGCTGAAAGGTGCGCAGGAAGAATTGCGCAAGAAAATCTTCAAGAATATGTCGCAACGTGCTGCCGAAGCACTCAAGGAAGATCTCGAAAGCAAAGGTCCGGTTCGTCTCTCCGAGGTTGAGGCAGAGCAGAAAGAAATCCTCAAAGTACTGCGACAACTGGCAGACGATGGACAGATCGTCCTGGGAGGAAAAGGCGATGACAGCTTTGTCTAACCATCCAGCTTCATGTTGCTTTTACCTATCGGTTACGATGATCCAACCTTACATGGTGATACTCGGAGATAGATCATGACAGCCAGCAATTTCATCCCCAAGGAAAAACTCAGTGCGTATCAGCGCTGGGAAATGGAATCGCTGGATCCATTGTCAGCGAAGCATCAGTCACTGGCGACCAGCGAAGAACTCACTCCGCCAGAAGCTCCAATTGTGCAGATAAGCCTGCCCACCGCGGATGAAGTCGCCGCCATTCTTCAGCATGCCCGGGAAGAAGGATACGCAGAAGGCTATCAGGCAGGTAACGCAGCCGGTTATGCCGAAGGCAAGCAACAGGCCGAGACTGAAATCAATGTGGAAGTCATGCACCTGAAAGAAGTGTTGTCGCAGCTTCAGCATGACCTTACCACCCTGGATCAAACCGTGGCCAATGATTTACTGGAACTGGCCATTACCCTGAGCAAGAAAATGATCGGTCAAGCCTTCCGAATCAAACCCGAACTGATTTTACCGATCGTTCAGGAAGCCGTACTCAGTCTGCCGCAGACCCAACAGGCAATCCGTGTCTACCTGCATCCGGAAGATGCCAAACTGGTTCAACTCCATCTTGCCGAACCCATCACCCAAGATAACTGGTCTATTCGGGAAGACGCGCAAATGCTGCGAGGCGGTTGCCGAATCGAGAACAGTGGCGGAGAAGTCGACGCCAGCCTGGCCATGCGCTGGCAGAGAGTTTTATCCACGTTGGGACAAACCCATGACTGGTTTGACAACCCCCTTTAAAAAATGAATCGTCACGATCAATGGAGCGGTTTACTCCGCAATTGCGCACAATTGGCGGCAACAGCCAATCCCCTGTCATCCAGCGGCACCATCACCCGGGTCGCCGGTTTGGTCATGGAAGCCATCGGACTCAGAATGCCCGTTGGCAGCAGTTGCACGATTTTTCTGTCCAATGGCCATTCCGTCTCGGCCGAAGTAGTCGGATTTTCGGGCGAACGCTTGTACCTGATGCCGACCAGTGATGTCTATGGATTATCACCCGGCGCCAGAGTGATACCCACCGAATCGATCGCCGAAGCGCCCAGGTTGGGCAACATTCAACACCCGCGCAGACGGGCAGCCGATCGCGCCAAACAGATCAACGTGGGCCCCGAATTGTTGGGACGAGTACTCAACGGTATCGGCGAACCATTGGATCGCCTGGGTCCGATACACACCGCACACCATGTTCCGTTATACAGCCGCCCGTTTAACCCGCTGGAACGCGTCCCTGTCACCACCATCCTCGATGTCGGCGTGCGTGCCATCAATTCACTGCTGACCGTTGGCCGCGGACAGCGGATGGGGCTGTTTGCCGGTAGTGGCGTGGGAAAAAGCGTACTGCTGGGCATGATGGCGCGCTACACCAGCGCCGACATCGTTGTAGTGGGATTAATCGGTGAACGGGGTCGCGAGGTCAAGGAATTCATCGAACATATCCTCGGCGAGGAGGGATTGGCCCGCTCCATCGTCGTTGCCGCTCCCGCCGATACCTCCCCGCTCCTGCGCCTGCAGGGTGCGGCTTATGCCACAGCCATTGCAGAATATTTTCGCGATACCGGAAAGCATGTCCTGCTCATCATGGATTCGTTAACCCGCTATGCCATGGCACAGCGGGAAATCGCCCTGGCCATCGGAGAACCACCGGCAACCAAAGGCTACCCACCTTCGGTATTCGCCAAGCTCCCACAGTTGGTCGAACGTGCGGGCAATGGCAATCAAAATAGCGGATCCATCACCGCTTTTTATACTGTGCTGACCGAAGGCGACGATCAAAACGATCCCATCGCCGATAGTGCACGAGCCATTCTCGATGGTCACATCGTGCTAACCCGCAGACTTGCAGAAGCCGGACATTATCCGGCCATCGACATCGAGGCTTCCATCAGCCGTATCATGTCGAGCCTGGTTTCGCAAAAGCATATTGACATGGCCAGACAGTTCAAGAGTTTGTACTCCCGATATCAGCGCAGCCATGATCTGATCAGTGTGGGTGCCTACGTAGCCGGAACCGACCCGGAACTGGACCGAGCCATCCGCCTGTACCCCACAATGGAAAAATTCCTGTATCAAACCATGACGCAGCAGGAAAGTTTCAATGGCGGTCTGGAGCGATTAACCAAGCTGCTTGGTGGATCGTAGGATTTCTGTTTCTTATCCCAGAACATCATGGCCAATTCCTCATCCCTCAAGCTACTGATCGAACTAGCGCAGCAACAAACCGATGCTTCGGCCAGAAAACTCGGACAGCTGAATTATCAGCAACAGGAAGCCGAGAAAAAATTGAACCTGCTGCTGCAATATCGCCAAAACTATCAATTGCAACTGCAAAGCTCCATCGCCAACGGCATTGATCAGATCGAATGGCGTAATTTCAACGCCTTTCTGAATAAACTGGATGCGGCTGTCACGGAACAACGCCAGGCCGTCCTGCACGCCAAGACCCTGACAACCATCGCAAACAATGAGTTTCTGGCATGTCAGCGCAAACTGAAATCCTACTCAACCTTGTCAAAACGCCAGCACATGGCCGAAACCCTGAAACAGAACAAATTGGAACAAAAACTCCTGGATGAATTCGCCATCAATTCGTTCTGGCGAAACTCATCTTCTTCATAAATTCTCCAAAAAATACGCATTTCTGTAAATTTTTCTGACGTAGCACGCCATTGTGGCACAAAGTTTGCATCATAAATTGCAGAAACCATAACAACCACCGTGCAGGATAAAACTATGCAAAACATTTCAGCCATGCTTCAAATGCAGTCAACACCCGACACATCTGCATCGCTACCCAACAAAACCATGACGCATGGCAAAGAATCCACACCAGAAAATGACTTCAGTAAGATACTGCAACGGGAAGTTTCCGGAAAAAGGGATAGAGGCAACCATAACGATACTCCTGTCGCAACCAAGTCGATCGAGAAAAAAATACAACCAGAAAAAACGGCATCGCCCCAGTCTCACTCCAATCACCCAGCAGCACCCAAGCATGAGCGCTCTCCCAAGATGGAGCATCCTCGGCAGCATGCTGCGCATGCCACACCCACAAAACAGGACAAACCCGTGTCGCCGGAATCGCCCAAGCAATCTGAAGAAATCGAGAAGACCGATCCGGATCGGGCTATCCCCCTGGTAACCAGTGAATCGACCGACGCTTCACCAGCAAGTCAATCACAACTACAACCAGGAGTAGAACCACAGCCACTTCCCGCTCCGATACTACCATCAACACCCACACTGGCAGAAAATGCCGGAACGACTATTCAACCAGATAATACGACTATGCTTTCAGGGACACCGGGTTTGCCTCAAGCTGTGATGCAGCAATCCACCCTGCCACAGCAGGCCATACTACTAGCTCAGGACACCCCATCGGCAACACCAGCAACCGGAGGACAAGTACTCATGCCCTCAATGCCAGTCGCGCAACCTGCAAAGACACCCCAACAACCCCTTGCAAGCTCCCTCCACTTTGCTGCTGACAGTGAATCTTTAGGCAGCATGAATGTGACGACCCTGCTCAATGATGCATTTTTAGCCGAGGCTGCGGCAAATTCTGCCGTTGACGGCAATCTTTTACCCTTCGACCCTGATTCCCTGAGCGATACACTTCGAATGAGCACAACCGAACCCGCTTTGCAGTGGCACGAAGATTCCCTTGCTTCGTCTTCCTTGAGCCTTACCCAGAATCATGCTCATGTCCCTGCTCCAACGACCGCCAACACACCGGCACATGACATCAAAGTCGACTTACCCGTTGGTCAACCCAAATGGAATACTGAGTTCGCTCAGAAGGTTGTTTGGTTAACGAACCAGCAACAGCAAGTTGCGGAAATTCGTTTGAATCCAGCCCATCTTGGGCCTGTCGAAGTCATGTTAACCATTTCCCAGGATCAAGCCACGGCACAATTTTCATCTCCCCACCTGGCCGTACGCGATGCCATTGAACAGGCTCTCCCACGACTAAGGGAGATGATGGCCGACAGCGGGATTCAACTGGGTAACGTCACTGTAGGAGCGGACTCCTTTCAACAGGAGCATCGCCAGCAACAAGGCCAGCATGCGACCCCAAACCAATCATTTCACTTGTCTGACGGAAAATCCGAAACCGGATTGCCTATCGATACCTCCTCGCCAGTCCGGCATGTCGGTATCGTGAATACTTATGCCTGATATTCAACAAATGTAGCGAAGCTGCAACATCGGTACGATTTCAAGCCTTGACAACATGACTGCGGAGCCTTGTTGTCAAGGCCGCCCAACCAAGGCTTGATGCCATCAACCCGTCAAGCGTATGCATAAAAAGCGGTGTTATTTCAGTGTTATTTGCCGGATCGATTTGATATTGGCTCCACGATAATTGTTTTCATCAAAAAAGGAGACCTACCCATGGCAAATGCAGCAGCAGAAGCACCGACCGGTGCAGAAGGTAAAAAAAACAAAAAGGTATTGATCATTATCCTTATCGCAGTAATTGCCATTGTAGCCGGTGCAGGTGGCACATGGTATGCAATGAAAACGATGGGCGGTGATTCAGAACCGCCTCCTCCGGTAGAGAAACCCAACACTTTCGTTGATTTGGAAATCTTTACAGTCAACCTGCAGCCGGATGACAGTCAGTACTTACAAGTAGGACTGACGGTAAAGGCCAAGGAAGGTGAGGCTGTAGCAGAAATCAAGAAACAGATGCCAGAAATTCGCAATCGCCTGCTCATGCTGCTTTCAAGCAAGAAAGCCACCGAAATTTCGGGAATGACTGGCAAACAAAACCTGAGTCAACAGATTGTTGATGAAATCAAGCAATCATTAGGCAAGGACGAATTGAAAGCGGATGTACTGGAAGTGTTGTTCACCTCTTTTGTAATTCAGTAACTCACATAACATGGCTGAAGACTTTCTCTCACAAGACGAAGTAGATGCGCTTCTCAAAGGTGCGACCGGCGAAAGCGATGATGTGCCTGAAGAAAAGGAAGAAGAGAAAGGTGGCATTCGTCCCTACAACATCGCCACCCAGGAGCGGATTGTACGGGGACGACTGCCCACATTTGAGATCATCAACGAACGGTTTGCACGACTGTTGCGCTTTGGATTATTCAATTTCATCCGGCGCACGGTCGATATCACCGTCAGTTCGGCCAAGGTGATCAAATTCAGCGAATTCGTCCGCAATCTGGTGGTTCCCACCAATCTCAACATGGTGCACATGAAACCATTGCGAGGAACAGCCCTGATGGTTTTTGATCCCAGTTTGATCTTCCTGATCGTCGATAACCTTTTTGGCGGCGATGGCCGATACCATACCCGAGTGGAAGGCAGGGATTTCACTCAGACCGAGCAGAACATCATTCAGCGCTTACTGCATGTGGTTTTTACCGATTACGAAAAATCCTGGAAATCAGTTTATCCGGTCAAGTTTGAGTACATCCGGTCGGAAATGAATCCACAATTTGCCAGTATTGCCACACCGAATGAAGTGGTTCTCAGTGTTAATTTTGATATCGATCTAGGAGGAAAAGGCGGCTCACTCCATGTCTGCATTCCCTACTCCATGATCGAACCCATCCGGGATCTGCTTTACAACTCCCTGCAAGGCGATCACCTTGAGGTCGATAAACGCTGGGTAAAAATGTTGTCGCAGCAGGTACAGGGTGCAGAAGTCGAGCTCATAGCCAATTTGGGTGAAACCCAGGTCACCTTCAATGAGATTCTCAACATGCAGGTTGGCGATGTCATCCCGTTGGAAATTCCGGAGACAATCACCGCACATGCTGCCGGTGTTCCACTCATGGCATGCCGTTACGGCATCATGAATGGCCATTATGCTCTCAGGATAAACGAATTGATCTCGCATTCCGAGAATGAATAATTAATTGGAGACAAAGATGTCAGATCCCAACGCAACCAACGCTACTCCCGAAACTGATGATTGGGCTGCCGCCATGGCAGAACAATCTGCGGCTACTCAACCCGAGGAATCAACCGAAACTGATGACTGGGCTGCTGCCATGACAGAACAAGCCACCAGCGACAGCAAGAATAATCTGGCGGCGACCGACAAAACCAAAAATCCTCTGACTGGAGCGCCAACTGCCGCCATGTTTGAAGATTTCTCGAAGGAGCACTCCGCTCCCGGAACACGCCATGACATCGACATGATTCTGGACATCCCGGTGCAATTGACCGTCGAACTGGGGCGCACCAAGATTGCCCTGAAGAATCTGTTGCAACTGGCCCAAGGGTCGGTTGTAGAACTCGAAGGCATGGCCGGCGAACCTATGGATGTATTGGTAAATGGCTGCCTCATCGCCCAGGGTGAAGTCGTGGTCGTCAACGACAAATTCGGTATCCGGTTGACGGACATTATCACGCCCAGCGAACGTATTCGTAAACTGAATCGGTAAACAATCATGCCAAACCGTTACTGGTTGCTTGCAGCTTGGTCATGCTCGTTACCCGCAATCGCCGAAACAGGAAAACCCGTTTTGCAGCCGACATCGGCCTTGTCGACCGAAAATACGATGCAAATGCTGGGAGGGTTGGTGCTGGTACTGATCATCATTCTGGGCCTGGCGTGGGTACTGAAGCGATTCTCTCTGGTTCCCGGCACAGCCAATGGAACCATGAAACTGGTGGCTGCAACGGGTGTAGGTCAGCGAGAACGCGTCGTGATCGTCGAAATCAATGGCACCTGGCTCGTACTGGGTGTTGCACCAGGGCGTGTGAACATGCTGCACAGCATGGAAAAGCCTTCGGTCAGTTCACAACAGGATACTGCACCGGAACCGGTGGCCGCAGACTTCGTCGAACAACTCAACGGCAGTATCAGAAAAAACAATGTTTAATTCAAGATCAAACATGATTCAATCTGAACAGCGTGCTCTACCATCGACATTCCGTTCCCGGTTCAGCTTTGCCAGCATGAGCGCACGGCGCTGGTTACAGATCGCCATGGTGTGTACCGGTTTCATGGCTTTTCCGGTACTGGCGCAAAAAGCAGGCTTTCCGGCATTCGCCAGTACACCCGGTGCAGGCGGCAGCACAACCTATACCCTGAGCTTGCAAACCCTGCTGCTCCTGACTTCACTGACTTTCCTGCCCGCTGTCGTGCTGATGATGTCCAGTTTTACCCGCATCATCATTGTCCTGTCCCTGCTGCGCATGGCGTTAGGTACACAATCTTCCCCTCCCAATCAGGTCCTGCTTGGATTGGCTCTGTTCCTGACATTTTTCATCATGTCGCCGGTGATCGACAAGGTATACAACGAAGCCTATCTGCCTTTCTCCGAAGACAAGATCAGCATCATGCAGGCCGCCGAAAAAGCAAGCGTACCGTTGAAGGCATTCATGCTGCAGCAAACACGGGAAACAGACCTGGCTCTATTCGTCCAGATTTCCGATCATGAAGAACTGGAAAGCCGGGACAATGTGCCGCTGAAAATACTGGTACCGGCCTACATCACCAGCGAACTCAAAACTGCATTCCAGATTGGTTTCATCATCTTCATTCCGTTTCTGATCATCGATCTGGTCGTGTCCAGTGTATTGATGGCGATGGGTATGATGATGCTATCGCCCATGATCATTTCCCTGCCGTTCAAGTTGATGCTGTTCGTGCTGGTGGATGGCTGGCACCTGATCATCGGCTCATTGACACAAAGCTTTTACACTTGAGAGGAGACTGCACATGACCCCAGAAAGTGCCATGACGATTGGTCGGCAAGCACTCGAAATTACCTTCATGGTTTCGGCTCCGCTACTGCTCTCGGCGTTGGCAACCGGCTTGCTGGTGAGTATTTTCCAGGCTGCAACGCAAATCAATGAGATGACATTGTCTTTCATACCCAAACTGCTGATCATGTTTCTGGTGCTGGTACTGGCCGGCCCCTGGATGATCAATCTCATGACCGATTACATGCAAAGACTGTTCACCAGCATTCCATGGATGGCCATCGGTTAACACCAGAAAGCATCTACGTCAAACTTTGCCTTGTTCAGGCACCGAACCATACTGATTCGGTATTGAAATTCCATCGCCAAAATAACAGCGCGCCCGATCATGATCAATATCACTACCGCTGAATTAAACACGCTCATCGCCACGTTCATCTGGCCATTCAGCAGGATTCTTGCCATGATCGCAACCGCACCGATTCTGGGAAATCCGAGTATTCCAGTGAGAGTCAAGCTCGGTCTGGCAATCATGATTACGATTCTGGTCACCCCCACAGTGGAAAAATCGCTACCTTCGATTGATCCGGCCACAGGTATCGGTTTGATCATTCTGCTGCAGCAACTCCTGATCGGTATCGCCATCGGCTTCGTCATGCGTATCGTCTTTGTCGCAGTTGAAATGGCCGGAGAATTGATCGGCTTGCAAATGGGTCTGGGCTTTGCCATTTTCTTTGATGCCCAAAACTCGGGACAAATCGACATCGTCGGTCGTTTCCTGGGTGTTATCGCCAGCCTGGCATTTCTGGCCATGGATGGTCATTTATTGATGATTGCATTGATTTCCCAGAGCTTCAGTACATTACCGGTGAGCATCGAAGGCGTCACCAATGCCACATTCACCACACTGGCACAGTGGGGTGAAGAAGTTTTCAAAGCAGGCTTGCAACTCTCCTTGCCGGTCCTGACGGCTTTGTTAATTACAAACCTGGCACTGGGTATCCTGACCCGCGCCGCTCCCCAATTGAACATCTTTGCCGTCGGCTTTCCACTGACACTATCGATTGGTTTGCTGGTACTGGCACTGAGCATGCCGTTCTATGCCCCGATCCTTGAGCAGTTCGTACAGGATGGACTAAATCTGATGATGGGGATTCTCAACATTGGCAAAATCGATATGCCATAAAAAGACATTATTCCCCTTCTTTTCCACGCTTTTTTTACACCCAAATATTGTTAAAGTTATCACTCATCAATTGCAATAAGCTGTTTAGCAATACCTAAAACTTACTGTTTGGTTAAAACTTATGACATTCAAGTCACGTCTACTCAGTTCACTGCGCAAAACTTCTGCGTCCGACATGTCGGATGAATATGAAAATTCTGTTTCTGAAGCCGATTCATCGATGCACGAATCATTCGACTCAGAACAACAATCTTCCCTCATCAACGGTATCAAGCAGCAACTCGAATCGGCTTATCTCGAGCGACTAAGCGCCGAGGATCGCGCCATCAAACAAGCCCACAAGCGTATCGAAGCCGAGAATGTCGCAAGAGTCACCGCTGAAGCACGGGCGCGCGCCGAAGCCAATGCAAGACTCACTGCCGAAAACAGAATTCAGGCAGAAGCTGCTGCAACCGATGAGATACGCGCCAGAGCCAAAGCCGAGGCTTTAGCCATACAGGAAGCCCATACACGAAGAGAACTCGAAATCAAGGCCAAACATCTTGCCGAGGAAAAGTACAAGGCGGAGAAAGCCCTGAGTGCCTTACTTGAAGCAAAAATCAAAGCGGAAGCTGCGATAGTCGAGAAAACCCAGCAACTTGTCGAACAAGAAGCAACCGCTCTGGACAACGCTCATGCCGCGGCACTCAAACAGGATGAAGCGGCTGCGGTAGCGATGCATCAAGCCAGGATGGCTGAAGAAGCACGGACAATTGCAATCGCCGCTATCGAGGCCGATACTAATGCTGCTGCAATAACCAGCGCCAAGATTCAGGAGACACAAAAAGCACTAGCATTGGCAAAAGCCTATGAAGAAATAGAAAAACAGGCTTATGAAGAAGCTTTACTGCGTACACGAACGGAGGCCCAGATACTCACAGAATCCAATCGGCGCCTGGAAGCCGAGGCCCAGGCACGAGCAGCAGAGGAGTTGAAGCTACAGACTGAAGAAGCGGCAACTCGCTTAGCCCTAGAAAAAGCCGAAGCTGAAATGATTGCAAACGAGAAAGCAAAACAACGCGCGGAAATCGATACACTGGCTACGATAGCCGCTCGCGACAGAGTCAATGCAGAAATGGTCGCACAAGAAATTGCCGAATCCATCATTGCAAAAGAAAATACGGCAGCTGATGCAGTCAAAGCACGATTGATCGCTGAATCCGAATTACTCGAGGAAACCAACAAACGCATGCAAATCGAGGCTGAAGCACTGATCGTGGCTACCGAAGCGCTGCAAGTTGAAAAAGAGGCCGTTACAAAAGCTGAAGAGCGAAAGAAAGCGGAAATCAATGCCACCAAAGAATTCCAGAAACGCATCAAGGCTGAAGAACAAGCTACAAAAGAAGCCGAAGCACGAGCCAAAGCTGAGCTGGATGGCAAGGAAGTCGCAAAACAAAGAGCAGAAGCGGAAGCTCGATTGAGGACTACTGCCGAAGCAAAAATACAAATGGATAAGCTGGCCACGCAAGAAGTCAATGAAAAAATCGAACTTGAACAGCGTTTGCTCGATGATGCGGAAATTCGTGCTAAAGCCATGGAAGATGCCAAACAGGTGGTGGCTGAACGTTTGGATATTGAACAAAAAATAACCGCACTGGCCATCACGCGTGCACAAGCAAAAATCATGGCTACACACAAAGCCAAAGCCCAGCTCGAAGCAGAAAAAGAAGCAACCAAGGTGGCCTTGGAAAAGGCAAGAACCGAATCTGCTGCCCTCGTTGCCATGCAGGAGCGCATTGCGCTTGAGACAGAAGCACTCGAAGCCGCAGTGGAACGCGAAGCTGTGGAGACCATGGCGATGGAAGCTTTATTTGCCCGCTCTCAGGCTGACAAGGACGCAACCGCCGCAGCCGCCGCACGTATACGTGCAGAAATTGCCGCAGCGGAGCACACTCGAGGTCAGGCTGTTTCCAATATGTGAAATAAGTGCAGTTTTGCCGCTATTCGATATGCTTTATTTATAGCCGCAAATGATCCTTTTGGAAAATGGTAACGAGGCGAGCAGCATGCTATTG
>JAAEXZ010000102.1 GCA_017879645.1 Nitrosomonas sp. | reverse complement strand
GCCGATGAAGACGACGCAATTGCAGACGAACTGGACGATTTGCTGGAATTTGATTTTGATGAAAAACCAAAATCAAAAATCAGGGATATGTTCTCCATCGTCGGTTGCAACGAAACTACCTACAATCGATTGGCAACTTTCTGTCGATCGGATGGAGATATGTCGCAAGAGAACCTTACATTGTTCGGCATAACAGTTGCGTACATGCAGCCGAATATGATTGGAGAGTTCGGCGATCCAGACTTTTACTGGTGCCGGAAATTCTTCAAATGGTTCCTTTAATTCATTAACGGGAGACGCAAATCCAATGCGTCTCCCGCAAGCATATCAGTAAACCCATTTCGATGGTTTTTCTCGTGTGCTTGTGTTCCCTTCCTGTGCGGAACTGTTATAGGCCGGGCGATATAAAGAAACCCGGATACTGTTCGCCACCCCCCCCCTTCCTTAGAGCAGTAAAAGCAAGCACACACTAAACAATGGAGAGGCAGATGATAACAGATCGTGTTTATATCAACTTTTTGCAACAAATTTCCGCTACGTGTTACTCGCGGCAGTCACCAAGTGGGGATATAAAATACCTTGGATATACGGCGAAAAGAGGAGCCGAACAGTCGTCCAAGGCGAGAAAAGTAACCAGAAGGAACGGAAAATGACAAAGCTTGCCAATGACGCGGACTTTTCAACAGTGGAAGGTATCCTTGATTACTACACCAATGTTGAACAACCCGTAGGTGCAATAGCCGTACTGATTACGGAGTTGCGAAAATATCGCGCATTCTCAGCGTTGGAACGTAATCAAAAAGCGGGATTCTGGACATACGATCCCCGAGCCGAAGCCTATTATTTTGCACCTTTGCAGCGTACTCCACCGCCTTATAAAGTACAACGCCATGTAACTGCGATACTCGATATCGCCTCGGATGATACGTTGGCTGGTGTTGAGTTGGTTATAGGTGATTTGCCACCACCACCGAAAATTTCATAGGAGATTGACATGAAACTCATTGTAGCAATGATGATCCTATTTGGATCATTTGTTTCAGTGCAGGCCAAAGAGCATGTGTTTGAAACACAAAAGAACTGGTCCGCAATGACGGCGTTGGATGATCGCGTTAAGGATTTATCCTGTCAATTTATGTTTCAGCATGACGGGAATGAGTTCGGGCTGATCTACAAGGAAAAGTCGTTTTATTTGTGGGCAGCAAGCAAAGAACCGGGATTTTCCAACGATCAAGATTTCGTTCTACTGCATATCGGTGACGAAGATCGTCTAACGCTTCGTGTGGTTGTTGCCCGCAATGATACCGAAGTTATAGCAGCGCTTCCTGAAATGATCGATATGGATCGGGAAAACAGCCTCGTTGCATACGAAATCATCCTTTCCGCGATTATTATGGGAGGTAATGACTCGGTTTCAATCGAGTTTCCAGAGTTCGAAGTGTGGAAATTTGACACGAGGAAGACAGGTTTGGAGCGTGTCCGCAGTAAATTTATGGAGTGTACGCAGAAATATGACCGTCTTTTGGAGGCATCAGGTGGTCAATTTCGGTCTGAAACTCCCTCTCCGAAGGGTAAAATGCTGGATCGGACACCTTTAACCCAAGGTTTTCAGCAATTTAACCTGCAAAACTGGTAAAAATCGCATTATTTTGCGGTAAAGGGCTGGACAAAGACCGTCCAAGGTGGTATATTATAGGTGTAAGGTAAGGAGTGAGACGAAACAGAAAGGAAGATCACATGGTCAAGGTTTTCAAGTTCAAGGGTGAGTTGTGGAAGGGTTTCGAGTTCAAGGGTAAGTTCTACCTGATCGAAAAGCTGACGCAGGCTCTCCAGAAGGAAGCAGTCAGTGTCTAAACAACACAAACAAATAGGTCTCGGGCGGGATGGTTGAAAGATCACTCCCGCCCAAGTCTTATCTGTTTGGCGGATACCTTAAAAAAGGAAGGAAGCAGTTATGAAGAATTTGTTTTTCTACAGACTTGGCAATAACACGTATTGGGGTCGTCTGCATCGTTTCCCTTTCGTCATGACATTTCGTCGTCGCCCTGTTCAGCGTGATCGCTGGTATATTTCAGGTGGATACTCGTTTCGTTTATTCATTATCCCTGCCAGTCAGTTTAACGTTGGTGGATTGATGGCAGAAGTGTATACACCGTCTGGCAATCACGTCCACTTTGGAATTGACCCTAATAGGTGCTACGGTGTAGGCGACCTTGGACAATTATACGAACCGCATGCCCAGACAACACCAGTTCAGCGGGATAATTTTCGAAATGCATTTCGAAATCGTATGTTGGAATTTGGTGATTCTCACTTTGTTCCTCTTATGAAGAAATGGAAGTTCGAGAATCAGCGAAATGCATATCAAAATTATGGAAAGTCTGCATAATGGAAATGAAAGGCATAATGGAAATGAAAGAAACCATTGATCGTTTGGACGATCTGGAAACGAAGGTAGTGACGCTTGCACAGTTGTCGATGATCGTGATGGACAATTACAGTAAGCTGGGTGTAACCAACGTTGCAGGTACGCAGGAATTGCGTGATTACATCTGCAAATGTTTGGACATTCAAATAGCGGAGGACGTCAAACCGTATTTCCTGCGTTCTGGCAAAGACTTCGAAGGATTCATTTGTGCTACGATGATCCATCGAGCGAATAGTATATGAAAGGATGAAACTATCGTATACGCCAACTAGATTTGGTTGGTTATACGCCAATGCAACGAGAACTTCAAATAGAAGGTTAGGAGGCAGACATGGCTTATGAAGGTTATCACGGTCAATGTGTTGGCCGCCTGATGCATTTCCTCTACAAGTACAGCCGCGAGTTTGACCATTGTTATTTCGATGGCAAGAACAACGTTTTAAAGTACGCGGATGACCCGAACTCGATCATTGCATCGTATACGTGGGACAATGACGGCGATGCGGATATACCGACATTTGAGTTTAAACAGCTTGTTTCTGCTAAGTCAAATTGGGAACAGGGTTCCGCTGAGTGGGTAGAGCGAATGAACGCTCAGCAGGAATACCATAAACCCATTATTCTACGCGATGAAAAAGTCCATTACGAATGGATGTATCCCGGTAAAACGTACGTGCCGTGGTCTAAGAAAGAACAGGAACGTCGCGAGAAACTTGTTAAGTGGAACAGGAATGAATCGCTTAAAGCCCAGATATTTGATGTTCCGTGTTCCAGTGTCCAAACCAAGAAACGTTACACGGTGACGGGGCGTCATGTGGATCAATCAGGAGCGTACTATGAGCATAATGAACAACGAAATAGCACGTGAATTGTACGATGTGCTGAAAGAACTGCGAGAAATTCAGCCAATGGAATCTCCAACGTGGAGTTACACGGAATCAGATTTCGAAGACTTGAAGAAGCGCGCTGATCGCATACTTGAACGTGCGAAATCCCTCATCGATGAATGGTAGGTGATTCATGACAATTACAAATGTTGCGAATCTTGTCGAGTCAAACGGAAAGACTTGGCGTCAAAACAATCTGGCAATAGACCATACTATTCCACTCGGAACATTGGTGGAAGTGGATTTGGATTACTCTGATCATCATGGTATTCGGCTGTTTGTGGTCATGCACACGCGGGATTGTGACGGTTCACCGATGTATGCTCTTGGCAGTTCTAGTAACCCTGACGATAGCAAATATTATCCTCAATGGATAAGACGTTACGTTGATGATGGCTTTTCGGACGAATGTTTGAAGGTTATAGCGCCACCATCGGATGCATGGGCAAACAAGAGGTAAGATCATGACCGCATACAACGCATGGACTTATGGGTTCTTTCTATGTAGCCAATCCGAGTGAGTAGTAAAATGCAAAAGCGGGATAAGAAGGCGCTAATAGCCTCACGTAATAATATCGAAATTTGGAGAAAAATTCCCAACGTTCCAAGATATAGGGTTTCAAATCTTGGTAGGATAAAATCTTTGGACCGGGTTGTTATTCGATCCAATGGTCGTCCTATGACCTGTAAAGGCCGGATTTTGAATCCATCTGCAAATAGAAATGGCTACTTACAAGTCGAAATTTATGGTAAACACTATTACGTACATCGTCTCGTACTGTTAGTGTTTTGTGGAAAGAAAAAGCCTAGACAAGAAACTAGGCATTTGAACGATGTAAAGAGTAATTGTAAGTTATACAATTTGAAATACGGAAGTTACAAGGATAATCATAATGATCGCATTAAAAATAATCGTAATGGCTTGTGGTGAATATTGGATTTTCGGCTTCCTTTTAGCTAATTTTAGCTATTTTGGAGGTTCCCATCATGAGCAGAACGAAACGGTATATTCCGCATTGGGCGCGTCGTCCTCGTCCGTATGAGCTGTGTTGGAAGGCACTTGGAACGTACCATTCGCCGCTGACCGGCGAAGACCCGCGCAATCGTATGGAGCGTGGGTATGACAAGCATCACCACACGTCTTACTTGCGTATTGGCGCCTATTGGTGGGATGACTTGCCACAGCAGGGTAAACGTCGTGGGTGGTACAAGCGCGTGACGAGCAAGACGCGGCGGCGTAATAACAAGTTGTTGACCAAAAACGATGTTTTTGAGCACAATCAGACGGATGAATAATATGTCAAGGAAATCGTTTCGTGACAGGAGAACGGTTCCTGTCACGATGCGAAGCATATCTTAATAGCTATGTAAAAATCGGACGCGCGTGGAGGCAGAAGAAAACGAAACTGATGAACTACAACCATCGTAAAGTAACTACATAAACCCAAACCAAAGGAAATTGAAAATGGCTAATCTCTCGAAGTTTAACGTCGAACTCGTTGCAGCAACCTACCAGTTTTTCACGGGCAAGGTTCCGACGAGTGGTGGATTTACCTACCTCATCGACAGCCCGGAAAACCCGACTGATCTGACTGATCCGTACTATGCGCAGTTCAATCAGGAAAACCTGTACATCAATTTCGCCAATAACCTTGGCGGTGTGTCTTCATCGTTTGATGCAAAGTATGGTTCTCTTTCGTTTGAAGCGGCCGTCGCAAAGGCGTATGGTGAAGTTGTTGGTTACTCTGCGGCTGAAAACGCAGGTATCGATGTTGCGAAGGCGATTCAGTTCTTCATCGACGGTTATGATTACTACAAGGCGGTCGCACTGGAACGCGTTGTTTCCGACACGGTTCCGCTTGACGAAGCAATCAAGATTGTCATGATCGGTTCTATGCTGAATGAGTCGATCAAGGCAGGCGTAGGTAATTACGCGGTGGCTGTGGATAACTTCTACAACGATGCCGCCGACGGTGTGTCGTCTCTGTATAATACCAACATTCTCAACGCGGAAATTAACGGGGCGCCCATTGCATTGACCGGAGATTATCTCATTTCGGTTGGCGAGGGATCGGTGTTCAAGCTGGACCTGAATACCCTGTTTTCTGATCCGAATGGTGATGCACTGACGTATTCACTTACCGGCGCGGATGGTGTTGCATCCATCAAGGATGGTAGCATTCTGGAGTTCAAGACGGATTATTCTGATAGCGGACAGTATTCTATCACTGTTAAGGCGTCAGATGGTGCTCTTGAAACGACGCAGACGCTCAAGTTCAACGTGGATAATCTACCACAGCCCACGAAGATCGTGACGGAATATGTAGAAGTGCCAGTGATTGTCGAAGTTCCGGTTATTGTGGAAGTTCCCACGCCAGTTTATCAGGATACTCTGTTCTTCAATGCAAATGCAATGTTGGCAGAATCCAGCCTGCGACCGGATGGTTATCAGCAGTTCGGTTCAGGTAATAATGCGTATCCTGCGGCGATTGTTGAACTTCGAGGAAGCGGTGAACATGACATTCAGTCCGGTTTCATTGCCCATATCCGTCAGGCAAACAACCTCCATTCGTACTATGGCAATACGGTTGACGACGATGGCAACTTTGAATCGTATGTGCGCGAAGGTGCGCAGACGATTGCAACTGGATCACAGTCGGATGCCCCGACACGTGCCTCTACCTCCATCGATCTGTCTCTGAACGTGGATGCATTTGGAACGTCGGGCAAGACATTCGCCGATTATGATGTTTATCTTCTGATCGACGTTGATCCGACGTCGGCAACGCAGTTCATCAAGTTTGCGATGGATCACACGGATGCCAACAATAACTACCTCATTGCGCAGGATGGTTATGCAGGTGGTATTACGGATAGTGCAATTGATCCGGCGCTGAACGGTGACAGTGTGTTTGCCGACTCTACCAATCCCGCGTTTTGGGACATCGACCCTAACACGGCAGGCCAGCAGGTTATTGACTTCAACAATCTCGGCGACCATACGCTTCGTTGGGAAGTTTATGATCGTGGCACGACCGATCTGGTCATGGAGCAGGAGATTACCTATCACTTCGTTCCGCACGGTAGTGCCGATCTGTGGATGATCTAAACTAAACAAACAAGGGGCTGGAAAATCCAGCCCCTTTAACAACGAAAGGAAATTATAATGGGTACTATTATGTCAGAAAATTCACCAAAGGCCCATATGGATACTTCCGATATACTTCGATCCATCAACGTGTTTAACGACGATTTACACACATTGCATCGGAAACTTAGCCGAGTTGAAGAAAAATTGTGTAATCGACAGGGCAGTTCTGATAAACAGGAAGCGGATGCGAGACGCATTCCTATGTCTTTCATTGAAGCTGCCGAAACTGCATTCATATCGACACGCTCTACGATGAATGAAATAAATAGAATTGTTGAAATTCTGATGGAGGCAACGGATTGCGTTCTTGACGATCAGCAAGCGGCGAAAAGTCGTGACTGAACGCATTATCGCAGTAGCGATACGTATGTATGCGCCGGATGGTACGGAGCTGTATGTTACGCTCCCGCCTCCAGCGCGTCATCATACAGTATTGTACCCGCTTCATCACATAAACAACGTCATTGTTCTACCTGATGACCAAGGGTTTATAACAGATACCGGGCGTTTTGTCGGACGTCGAGAAGCCGCAAAAATTGCAACCGCGGCTGGTCAAGTTGAAGACATGACAGTGCCCGGTTGTCTGTTTAGTGAGGACGTATGGTAATGGTGCTCGAATACATTAAAAACCTGTTTCGAACCAAAAAAGAAGCGAAGAAAACATACAGGATTCGTCGGGATATGGAGCTTGGGTATTGTGCGGAGCACTATGAAGGCTCGGTTTACGGATGGTACACCATAACCGATAGTGGTACGCTTAGTGTATCGACGAATGATGCACCTGATTATCCGAAATGTTGGGTGAAAACTATGGATGAAGCGGGAATACGATGCAACAAACATGCGACCAGTCGCGGTCAAAAAACTGTGTGGAGTGCATGACGCGCGGAGAACGCCGTTAACCAAAAATTAACCCTGAAATCCAAGGGTTTGCGCGTTAACGGTTCGTTAAGATTTGTCGTGTACACTGGTTTTAGTGAAGGGATTAACCCGGATCGGAAATCGGAGAACGGACATGTTTGAGAATGATCGTCAGGAATTGGACAACGCGCATTCACTCATGGGATTGCGTAAATTCGGCGAAAGCATAATCGTGAACATCGTCATTGTGAGCGCGATCTTTGCAATTGTGTGGTACGGGCTTTCACAAGTCACTGATCCACTAATGCCAGTCTGATACGTATAAAACAACAACGTTGACAAGACGTGAGGCGTGTGGTATAATTACCACACGCATCTTGCGTTTTAAACGGGAGAAATAAGAATGATCGCGGCTATAGCAGTGATACTGTCTGTCGTATGTCTCGCAATTGCGTATTTTGATAATCGATCATTGTCAGTCATAGACGTTGTTTGGCTGTATTCAAGTTTCCTCTGCATGATGTTCGTCGTGTTACAAACACGCCTTGCATTCATCGCAGGCACTGTATCCGTTTTGTGTATGATTGTCACGTCTATGCTGACAGACCAAATAGGACTGGCAGTAATTCAGCTATGTCTATTGCCGGTTTTGTTATTTGGATGGTTCCGATGGGGGTCGGATAAGCATACGAAGCCGGTGTCCAACGTTGGATGGTGGGCGTTACCAGTTTACATTATCATAACGGTTGCATTTTATGCGCTTGTTCTAGGTATTGCAAACTGGTTTGAGAAGTATGATTCACGATTGCTCATCGCAACAATTGTGTTCAGCTTTATCGGTCAATTGTTAATGGTGGAAAAGAAACTGGAGGCATGGCCTATTTGGTTTTGTTCGAATGCCATCGGTTTGTATCTATTCGCGCAAGCGGGAGATACAATGGTGATGTTTCAGTATAGTACATTCATTTTGAGCAATGTGGTGGGATATTGGTATTGGTCACTTTCAAAGCCAGAAAACAAAATTCAGTCTGGCTAATCGCGTAACAGGAGTGCGTTATGAAACAGGTAAATATGGATAGCTCCACTACTCCAATTTCGATGGGTCGCATTGTTGAATCACTGAATGGTGTAGTTGCAACCTTTTTTGACAGGGAAGTAAAAGATCGATTCGGTAACGACGTAACGCGCATCGAATTTCAAGATGGTAGACATTTCCGCTTGGTGCATTTAACGCCACCGGATGCAGATATGCAGCGCGCCACGCTGTATAGCGGGATTGGTAAGTTTGTACGTTTGACAGCTGCTTTCTATGTCGAAGATGGTGAGGAAACTTTGTGGGTTGACTTCGCCAATTTTAAAGTGTCATGGAAGAACGGCGTGTGTGACAAGGTTATGGGACCGAACGGTTACAGTGAGCAGATTTTGCTGCAAAAATTGCAGAATAGTGTAGATATTGACGCGGTTATCTTGGACGTGTTATACTACATTCAGTACCGTCGTCATCATTGGCAGTACAAGTAGTGTGAAGGCGTCGATTACACGGGGTATGTAATTAATTCCTTCACGTTGGGTTGAATAACTCTACAGATAGTCAGCATAAACCCAAAACGTAGGGGACATGAATGCAACTCGCGCTTCAAGCGGTCTTGGCGTGTGTTTGTGTAAAGATGGTGTTGTACTTGGCGTATTCTTCATTACGTCCTTGTAAATGTATAAATTGGCAAACGGAAAGGAAATATCATGGAAAATGGAACTGCTGCAAAGGTTGTGTCTTTTGGTCCGATGAAAGGCAAGACTGTGGAGCAAGCAATGTCAGAAGAACTCAAACGTGTAGATGAGCAACCTACCGCCCTTCGACAGAAAATGCGCGATGATGCACGTCAGTATATCCAGTCGCTGGAATCTCGTCGCGCGGAAATGATTGCTCGATATAACTTGGTGGTTTCGACTGCACAAGAATTTCATAACGAGCAGTCAACGACGATTCTGTCCAACATCGACAAGATGCAGGCTCAAATTGAACGTATTCAGGAGCAGATTGATTCGCTGACTGGATCGTTGAAGACGGAACAGGCGCGACACGCAGAACGCATGGACGCGATTGAGCAATCGCATAGTAAAGACTTGAATGACATCGATCATTTGATTTCCGTTCAAGAAACTGCAATGGCTAATCTAGCTAAACCAGTTAATTAACCCCGTTGTAAAGAGAGGTTGAAATATGGTTAGATGTATAGCGATTCATTTTGGGTAACAAGTTTCGATTTCATAAATCGATATAGTGGCTTTTCATCAACATCGTTCATAATTTTCATCCTGTTATTCATTCTTCTGTTCATCATGTTTTTTTGGGTCTTTGGCCTGATAACGAAGAACAGTAGACTTAAATAACAACGCGGGCGTGGCGTAATTGGTAGGCGCGGCGGACTTAATTTATTTGAGTGCCCGATTGGAAACTTTCGGAGTAGAACGGTTCAAATTCGGGGAAACCTTAGCGAGTAATGTCGATGGCAATCCCGAGCGAAGCTTGGTAAACACATGGTTTACCTTGAACGTGTAGAGACTAGATGGACCGCACCTAAGTCTAATATGATAAGGTGAAGGGATAGTCCAGACCACAAACAGAATTTATTCTGGCA
>JAAEXZ010000101.1 GCA_017879645.1 Nitrosomonas sp. | reverse complement strand
CGGGGCGCCATTTCGCCGAAATGAATGACTTGGCGGATCATTGCGCCGTCTGCCATAAATGCCAGCCCCCCTGCCCGGTTAACATAGACTTTGGAGAGGTGACCACGCGCCTACGTCGCATCCTTGTTGACCGGCGCCAAAAGCGCTTCAGCCCAGGTGCTTGGGTCGCCATGCGTTTTCTTGACGCCAAGGACCCTCGCGCCATCCGCCTGCTACGTATTGGTCTAGCCCGCTGGGGTTTTCGGGGTCTAAATTTCGCCAGTACCCTGGCCAAGCGTATAGGCCTTTACCGTCACCAGGAACCCCCTGCGGCAACATTGGGGAAACCCCAGGCCTTTATCCTGACCAAGGAACTTTTGCGACGGCCTATCCGTGTCGGGGTGCCGAAAAAATCCTTCCGCCAGATTCTTCACTTGGAAGATACCACTCAGATACCGATTCTGCGGGACCCTAGGCTGAATCCGGAGGAGATGGAAGCCGTTTTCTATTTCCCAGGCTGTGGCTCTGAGCGCCTCTTTTCGGATATTGGCCTAGCGACCATGGCGCTCCTCTACGAGCAGGGTGCGCAAACGGTACTCCCTCCGAGCTACCTTTGCTGTGGGTACCCCCAAAGCGCCGGGGGGTATGAGACCCAGGGCCGGCGTTTGACAATGGAAAACCGCGTCCTATTCCACCGCATCGCCAATACTCTGAATTATCTTGATATTCGTACCGTCATTGTCTCCTGCGGCACCTGTATGGATCAGTTGCTCAAGTACGAGTTTGGGCGGATTTTTCCTGGCTGTCGTCTCCTGGACATCCACGAATATCTGATGGAAAAGGGTATGACCCGCGCTGAGGCCATCTTCCCTGGTCATGGGGTTGAGGGGACCCTGAATAAAGCCAGGGGGGGGGGGCGAGCCCCGGAAGACTCAGGTATCCAGTACCTTTACCATGACCCTTGTCACAGTCCCATGAAGACGCATGCCCCTCTCAAGGTTGCTTCCAGTCTGCTGTGCCAACCCGTCACTCTGACCGACCGCTGTTGCGGCGAGGCGGGTACCTTGGGTACTAGCCGCCCTGATATTGCTAGCCAACTCCGCTATCGCAAGGAGGAATCCTTGGTTCAGGGGATACAAGCCCTAACCGGTAGGGACCGTGCCCATGGCGACGTCAAATTAATTACCACCTGCCCTGCCTGCCTGCAAGGCTTGGCAAAATATGCTGACGGAACAGGCTTAAGTACGGAATACATCATCTTAGAACTTGTCCGCCAGTTATTGGGTGAGGGATGGGATAAGCAATTTCTCGATCGCGTATTTGATGGTGGTATCGAGCGAGTATTGCTGTAAGAGGATGCCTTGTTTTTAATAGCTATGTAATCAAGCTATTAAAAATTATGCCACTGCGAATTACATGCCTCAAAATTATCATATAAGTAATCAATGACATGACCGATCGAATCAGTGTAATTATTCGGAGTATGGGGCGAGCATGCCTCGCAGAATCAATCAACTCAGCTGCAAATCAAGCGATCGAGAATCTCGAGATTGTCGTTGTGGATGCTCTTGGCAAAGATCACCCTGAACTTGTTTGGCAAGAATATCCTGTCAAAATTCGGCTTATTTCCATTGGGGAGAGTCTTTCTCGAGCGGCTGCGGCAAATGTTGGCTTGTCCGCTGCTCAAGGTGATTTTCTGATATTTCTGGATGATGATGATCTTTTTCTTGATGGCCATCTTTCTGGCCTGAGAAATACCCTAAATTCTCATACCGAGGCAATTGCCAGTTATGCCGGAGTACGCCTTATAGATATTGTCGGTAATGAACTGGATGTTTACAATGCCCCATTTAATGCCTTAAACATGATTGGCAACAATGTTTTTCCCATTAATGCGGTTCTATTTAGACGGGCTTTAGCCACGGATTGTAAATTTGACGAGGGTCTTGACGTCTACGAAGACTGGGATTTTTGGTTGCAGTTGATAAATAAGGGGTCATTTATACATCATGATGCGGTGACGGCCCTATACCGTGTTGGTTTAAGTCAGTCAGGTCTGAATATTTTAGAAAATGAGCGGCTCAGGACTGAGGGACGAAATCGGATTTATCAGAAATGGAAGAGTGTGTGGAGTGGAGAGGAGTTAAATACCTTCATTGAGATTAAATTGCGGGAGTTATATAACCTAAAATGTCAATTGTCTGAAAAAGAAAAAAATCAGGAGCGATTGAAATCTCAATTGTCTGATGTCGAGAGATGCCTAAGAGATGCAAGACCACTCTTGAACAATAATCTGAATCACATATGCGGCGAGGATAATTTGCAAGACGAGCTGGAGTCACAGCTCGATACTGCCCAAAAGCTTATTATTGGGTATATAAATGAGCGTGACGAATTGAAATTAGCCCTTAAAAACACACAAGAGATATTGGCGAATGTGGAAAAAGATCGAGATAATATCATAAATGCGTTAGAAAGTACGCGTAACCATAACGCCAGGATAGAGCACGATCGAGATCATATTGAAAACGCTTTGGATATCGCTCGTGAACATGTTGCAAGAGTCGAGAAGGATCGCGATCAACTTGACAGTGCCTTGAGAAATTCGCATGACCATCTTCGTCTTGTGGAAAAAGATCGAGATCAAATGGAACAGGATCGCGACTATTATCATCGCATTTATTTAGAAATCGAGCGTTCGGCATTCTGGCGACTGACGGCTCCTTTGCGTCATTCTTTAATTTATGTAAAAAATATCATACCCTCATCTGGTGATGCTTGGAGGTTATTACAATGGGGATTTCATAAAATTCCCATCTCGGAAAGGTCGAAGCGCGGAATGCAAGATTGGTTATATTGGAAAATGCCAAATTTATTCCAGCATCTCCCTTCCTATCAGTTTCGAGTTATGAATATTGCGCAAGACGGAATTACTGGCTTTGGCGCAACTGCTAAATCAACCCCTGGCCTTTTATTGGAGGATATTCTCCCGGCCAATTTGATTGCAAAAGTTAAATTGCCTGATGTGCGTGTCGATGTAATTATTCCTATTTACGATGGCATTGATACAACCCGTCGTTGTCTTGAGCGGGTAATTAATGCCAGGAATAGTATTGAAAATAGGATTATTTTGATCAATGACTCATCACCACGTCCCGAAATTCGATCTTTACTAGATGCGCTGCCGATAAACGATCATCTTCTTGTGTTTCATAATGAGGAAAATCTTGGATTTACCGCCTCCGTGAACCGTGGTATGTCCTTGTCAAAGGATCATGATGTCGTACTACTGAATAGTGATACAGAAGTTCCCGATAATTGGCTTGATAGGTTGGTTAGCCAGGCTTATCAATCCCCTTCAATTGGTACAGTTACCCCATTTTCAAACAACGCAACAATTTGCAGTTATCCGAAATTGCCCGGTGAATCCCGCCTCCCGGATGGGGAAACCCTGGATAGCCTGGACTCATTGATTGGAGAGGTCAATCGGGGCCGAAATACTGATTTGCCCACCGCCATTGGATTTTGCATGTACATCAAACGTCGTTGTTTATCCAGTGTCGGGCTATTCGATGTTGAAACCTTTGGTAAAGGTTACGGCGAGGAAAATGATTTCTGTCTAAGAGCGGAACGCCAAGGTTGGAGACATATCCTTGCGGCGGATCTGTTTGTTTTTCATGCGGGGGAAGTAAGTTTTGGTGCGGGGAGTAATCCTGCAAAGCAAAAGGCTGCGGGTATTATCCGTGAGCGATATCCTAATTACGAAGTCAATGTGGCTGACTTTGTAAGGAGGGATCCGGCGCGCCCCTGGCGGCTGGCACTCACGGCAGCCCGATTGCGTAGCCGGAAACAAAACGTAATCCTTATGATCTGCCATGGACTGGGAGGAGGGGCCGATAAGCACCTACAGGATCTTGCCCTTCAATCAACCGACAGAGGAGCCCGGGTGCTCATCATGCGCTCCTTACCAGGGCAACCCCATTTGGCATCTCTCGAACTGGTTCATGGATCGGATGATTTCAATATACAAATCCCAACGGGTGATCTGACTAAATTAGCCGAGTTGCTCAAGGCCTTCGGTGTCAGTCTTGTGCATATTCACCACACTATGCACTGGGCTATTGACTTACAGGCATTGCTTGCAAGGCTAGGTCTTCCCTTTCTGTTCACTGTTCATGACTTTTATACCCTATGCCCAAGAGTGAATCTGATGGGGCCGCTACATTCGTCTTACTGTGGTGAGCCAGACCAAAATGGATGTCTTGCATGTCTTAAGGAATCGCCCCGTACTGACACTTCGGATATTTTTTATTGGCGAGCTCGTCATGCTTGGCTATTCCATGATGCTCTGGCGATTATCTGCCCAAGTCGAGATACTGCAGCCAGGTGCTTGAATTACTATCCCCATGTCCAATCAAAGATCCGGGCTGTGTATCACGAACGCACGCCCCCGTGTAATCAAACACTAACAGATTCTGAATTTAGCCCGAATCAACCACTGCGGGTTGCTATTCTGGGTGTTTTAGCCCGCCATAAAGGACTTGACCTGGTTCTGGACTTGGCGAGACTGGCAATTCGTAAGAAATACCCTATCACCTTTATCTTGATAGGATATACCACCGAGATTGTTCCGTATGCCCTTAAAGGCGTGATTACCCAAACAGGTAAATACACCGATCAAGAACTTCATCGCCTCATCCTTGAGAAACGACCGCATCTGGTTTGGTTTCCCTCACGGTGTCCGGAAACTTATAGCTATACCTTGACTACTGTATTAAACATAGGTCTGCCCATTCTTGCCCCACGCCTCGGGGCGTTTCCTGAGCGGTTACAACGCTATGCCCTGGCTTGGGGTTACGACCTCGATGCGACAACAACGGAACTTTTGACATGGTTCGAGCGCTTTAAGGGGTTGCGACTCAAGGGTGCGTGGCCAGAAACGGACGAGGAAATTTCATTCGTACATCCAGTCGCCGAGGATGCATCCTGGTACGCGAACAATTATTTAGCCTTACCCAAGGGTATTGACGGCGGTAGTCCTTTTGACTTGACTCATGATCCCAACTCCGTGATAGTAATTTCGGAGCAACTTGGATCGCATCCCAGTCCTTGCGGCTATATCCGTTTGATACTCCCATTGGCTTCTAATATACAAAACCCCTCCATTCGATTTGCATCCCCAGTCGCTGCATTACATTATCGGGTTACTACAGTTGTTACTCAAAGACTGGCATTCCAGGATCGGCTAGGCCTGGATGAATTGCTCAAGAAGGTCCAGCAGGAAAGCTGTCGATTGATATACGATCTCGATGATGATCTATTGGCATTGGATAACTCACATGGAGAAGCGGAACACTATCGCCGAATGAAGGGCTTGGTAACGGAGCTTATAAGACACGCTAGCGAGGTATGGATATCTACCCCTGAACTTGCCGATCGAATTTCAGGAATGAATGGTCACTCCAGGATAGTCCCTAATCGTCTGAGCAAAATCCTTTGGCGCCTTTCAGAAAATGAATCCTCGGAAGAGGAACCTTTGCGTATCCTTTATATGGGAACCAAAACCCACGCGGGCGATTGGCGGAGCGTGGAGCCAGCCCTGAAGCGTGTTATTCACCGGCATGGCTCAATGGTAGAGATGCATATTGTGGGTATCGATGAGGACAATCGCCTGCCGTCTTGGGCTATCTTGCATCAACCCCCTCCAGGCGTGGCTGCGGTCTATCCTGCGTTTGTCCATTGGTTGCAAGGCCTGGTGCCCTTCACTGTAGGGATCGCGCCTCTGATGCCCGATACGTTCAACATTGCCAAAAGTGGTATTAAATTTATGGACTATACCGCACTTGGCGCCGTCACCCTGGCCTCCGACCTTCCTCCCTACCAGGAGGTTATACGTAACGGTGAAAACGGTATCCTGATACCGGGAAATTCTAGTAAGACCTGGGAAGAGGCATTGGAATTGGTCATAGGAAGTCAGGAATTGAGACGGAGGTTGTTAATCCAGGCCCGACAGGATTGGTTACTGCACCACAGCTATGACTCCTGGTCCGAAGAGCTTTCCATCCTATACCCTGAGTATAAGACGGCGTAAAGCTAAGTGGATTAAGTCGGTCAGGGAGCTGATTCGACACAGAAATTGGGTGTTAGGGAAAGAGTAGATCCACGGGAAGATCTGTGCCTTTGTCTCAACCCTTAAGGTCTCCCCATAAAGCCTGGACGATGGCAAGCGCCGCCAGTGGGGCCGTCTCGGTGCGCAAGATACGGGGACCGAGGTGCACCCCGGTGAAGCCAACCTGGTAGGCCCTTTCACGTTCAGGGGGCGCCAGGCCGCCCTCAGGCCCTATCAACAGGGTTAGTGCCGAGCCAGGCGGGGCGAGGCTGGGCAAGGAGCGGCTGGCGCGATGATCCAGCAGCAGGGGGCAGGGGTGTCCCGTGGCGATCCAGGTATCCAGTTCTACAACCGGGTTCAGCCGGGGCAGACGCCGACGCCCGCTTTGTTCGCAAGCGGCAATCAGGACGCCCTGCCAGTGTGCCTCACGTTTGGTCAGGCGGTCACCGAATAGTCGTACCATACCGCGTCCGGTGAACAAGGGCGTGATCTCGGTGACACCCAACTCAACCGCCTTTTGGATGGAAAAGTCCATGCGCTCGCCCTTGGAAATGCCGAGACCTAGATGGACGCTAAGGGGAAGGGGGGGGGCGGGCTCACCAGGCTCACCGATTCGGATCTTAACCTCATGGCGGTTGGCGGTGCCTATCGAGGCAGGGTAATCCCGACCATTGCCATTGAAGATAATGAAGTTGTCGCCGGGTTGCAGGCGTAGCACCTGCACGAGATGCTGGACTGCCTCGGCGGGCAGTAAAGCGTCCTGACCGGCTGCCAAAGGTGAATCCACATAGATGCGTGTTTGGCGCATGTTCTTCAGGTTTGCCGCCAAAGGGCATAGGTTAGCAGCAGCCAGCCGAGGATGAGTAGCAAACCCCCTATGGGTGTCACCAGGCCCCAGGAGGGCATGTCCAGTAGGACCCGCAGGTAAAGGCTGCCACTAAAAATGGCCGCGCCCAGGAGAAACGCTGTGCCCGCCGACTTTAGCAGGCGGGGGGGAGGGTGGCTATTGAGAAGGAGACCGGTGACCAATAGGGCAAGGGCGTGTAGAGCGAGATATTGGGTAGCCGTACCCCAATGGGACAACAGTTCAGGGGCCCTGGCCTTGAGGGCATGGGCGCCAAAGGCGCCCAGGGTCACTGCCAAGGCTCCAAAAAGAGCGCCGCAGGTTAGAAGGATGCGCTTCACGGGGTTTCGCGCCCTGCAAGGTCCTGGTTGCCAACTTGTGATCCTTCCAGCCGGCAAGGTGACTCGGCCGAGCTCCGATGGTGAGTACCACCCAATACATTAAATGGGGGTAAAGGGTTAGCCCCCGGGCGTTGAAGGAGGTGGAGGGATAGGCAGTTCATGTTCGGGTCGATTTCAGAAGGTAGGGATGGTACTAGCCAGTATGCCGGGAAAAGATATTCCCAAAAATCGCTTCTGGCCAGAGTCTTGAAAACGACCTGGGCTGGCCATAGTGCCCGGTTTAGGCCTTCAGAAGCATCTAATAAAGTTATTTTATGATTCTGTGATAAAATCTCCTTTGACACCGGGCCTTGCCCCTCTCTAATCTAGACATGTTAGCGTACTCGGGTTGGCGGGTTA
>JAAEXZ010000100.1 GCA_017879645.1 Nitrosomonas sp. | reverse complement strand
TGAAATTGATTATGATAAGATCGATACTTTAAGGGGTCTCGACATTACTATTACGACTAGCGCCCGTACTAATCAAGAGGGAAGGGCGCTTCTTGAAGCCTTTAAGTTTCCATTCCGGACTTGAGCAGACCACATGGCAAAAAAAAGCATGGTGGCGCGCGACGTGAAGCGCGTCCAGATAACGAACAAGTATGCGGCAAGGCGTGCAGCTCTGAAGGCCATCATCGATGACCGGGAGGCAAGTACGGAACAAGTTGACGCCGCTATGGTGAGCTTACGGAAATTACCACGGGATGCAAGCCCAATTCGGCAGCAACGGCGTTGCAGGGTCAGTGGGCGTCCTCACGCTGTATATCGTAAGTTTGGCCTCAGCAGGAATATGCTTCGTGATGCAGCATTGCGTGGGGATGTTCCAGGTCTGGTGAAAGCAAGTTGGTAGTGATTACCACCCTTTAATAAAAAGGGTAAAGGCGCGGTTTGACCTAGCTCAAGCTAGAATCTCCGACAATAAGACCCGTACCTCGGGTTAAATATTTGCTAGTTCGCTAACACCCATCATACGGGTATCGCGTCCAACGGGCGGTCTGACCTGCAGGGAGTATTTTATGAGTATGTCCGATCCAATTGCGGATCTGCTAACACGCATCCGTAATGGCCAGAGTAGAGGCAAGGTCCATATTACCATGCCGTCTTCCAAGCAAAAGGTTGCCATAGCTCTTCTTTTAAAAGATGAAGGTTATTTAACTGATGTGTCAGTAGAAGAAAACGGAGCAAAACCGCAACTGGTAATTAAGCTTAAATATTATCGTGGAAAACCTGTAATTGAACATATACAAAGGGTTTCCCGGCCCGGATTACGTATCTACCGGGGAAAGGACAATTTGCCCGCTGTTAGGGGAGGACTCGGAGTGGCCATTGTGTCTACTTCGCAGGGCCTTATGAGCGATCGTGCCGCTCGTAAAGCTGGTTACGGTGGCGAGATCATCGCCACTGTCGCTTGACCGGAGGTACTGATCATGTCACGAATCGCAAAAGCACCGATTCATGTACCCACGGGGGTCTCTGTTGAAATTAACGGACAATCTGTTCAGATCAAAGGGTCCCGCGGACTCTTGGGTTGGGACGTCCATCCCCTGGTTACCGTGATCTTTCAAGAGGGAAACTTAAAGGTTGCACCTGTGGATGAGACTAACAAGGAAGGTTGGGCACAGGCCGGTACGACTCGTGCCCTTCTGAATAATATGGTGATAGGTTGTTCCTCGGGGTTTGAGCGAAGAATGACTTTGATAGGCGTTGGTTACCGCGCTCAAGCTCAAGGTAAAACGCTGAACTTAAGCTTAGGATATTCGCATCCTATCAATTATCAAGTCCCTGAGGGTATCAGTATTGTAACCCCTAGTCAGACTGAAATTCTGGTTTCAGGTGCTGATAAACAGCAAGTAGGGCAAGTTGCCTCGGAGATACGTGCCTTTCGTCCACCAGAGCCTTATAAGGGTAAAGGTGTCCGTTACGCGAACGAATTGGTTCTGCGTAAAGAGACAAAGAAGACGAAGAAGAAGTAAGGAGTTACGAAATGGAAAAGAAACAAGCCCGTATGCGTCGCTCTACCCGCGGACGCGCCAAAATTCGCGAAATGGGTGTATTCCGCTTGTGTGTATATCGTACTCCAAGTCATATTTACGCTCAGGTTATTGCACCTGGGCTAACAGGTGATATGGTTGTTGCTTCTGCATCGACCTTAGATAAATCTGTTCGTGCCCAACTTGTTGGTCACGCCGGCAACGTATCGTCTGCTGCTACCGTTGGAAAAATGATTGCCGAAAGAGCGATATCGGCGGGGGTTGAGAGGGTGGCTTTTGACCGTTCTGGTTTTAATTATCATGGACGTGTGAAGGCTCTCGCCGATGCCGCTCGTGAAAGTGGTCTCCAATTTTAGGGGTTGAATCATGTCGAATTACAATCCTAAGCCGGAAGGCGATGATTTATTAGAGAAAATGGTTGGTGTACGCCGTGTTGCCAAGGTTGTGAAAGGTGGTCGCCAATTTGGATTTTCTGCCCTGACTGTAGTAGGTGATGGCAAGGGCCGCGTGGGTTTTGGTACTGGTAAGGCGCGAGAAGTACCAGTGGCAATCCAGAAAGCGATGGAAAGCGCTCGAAAGAACATGATCGATGTAAAACTCAAGGGGACGACCTTGCAGTATCCGATCAATGGGCGGCATGGGGCTGCCAAGGTATTTATGCAACCAGCTTCCGAAGGTACCGGCATCATTGCAGGTGGTGCTATGCGAGCCGTATTCGAAGTGTTAGGTGTACAAAACGTACTGGCAAAGTGCATCGGCACAAACAATGCGATGAATGTAGTTCAGGCTACCTTAAATGGTTTGCGGACTATGACAGACGCTCAGGGCGTCGCGGCAAAACGTGGTAAGACCGTAGATGAGATCCTGGGGTAAGCGATGACTGACAAAAAAATGATGAAAGTGACCCTGGTCCGCGGATTTTTTGGGCGCCAGGAGAACCATAAGGCCTGTGTCAAGGGTCTTGGTTTGAGGCGAATGCACCAAATCGTGGAAGTGGAAGATACCCCTGCCACCCGCGGGATGGTGAATAAGGTCTCCTACATGGTAAAGGTAATCGGGGAATCCTAGAATGCGTCTCAATGAATTATTCCCTGGCGATGGCGCCAAGAAGACCTCAAAACGAGTAGGGCGTGGTATAGGGAGCGGATTTGGAAAAACTGCGGGACGAGGCCATAAGGGGCAAAAATCTCGTGCAGGTGGATTTCATAAGGTAGGTTTCGAAGGCGGCCAGATGCCCCTTCAACGCCGTCTTCCCAAGATAGGCTTTCGTTCTCGTAAGGCTAAAGCTTGTGACGAGATCCGGTTAAGTGAGTTGAACCGAGTAGAGGGAGAGGTAATTGAACTAATTGCCCTCCAAAGATGTGGTCTTATAGGAGCCGGCATCCAACGAGTAAAAATTATCGGCTCGGGTAATGTTAATTCTGCATATACCATACGCGGGCTTGGTGTGACTAAGGGTGCTCGTTCTGCTATTGAGGCAGCCGGCGGGATAGTTGAAGCCTAGCAAAGTCCATTGGGAGTAGCCTAAATCATGTCTACCATGACTGAAGCCTTAGGTGGCATGGGTCGGCTTACAGAACTCAGGCAGAGGTTATTATTCCTATTAGGTGGGCTTTTGGTTTACCGAATTGGAACCTTTATCCCGGTGCCTGGCGTAAACCCAGAGGCCTTGGCCATGCTTTTCAATCAAAACCAGGGCTCGATTTTAGACATGTTTAACATGTTCTCGGGTGGCGCGCTGCAACGTGCCAGCCTATTCGCCTTGGGTATCATGCCTTACATATCCGCATCGATCATAATCCAATTGATGACCTCCGTAATACCCGTGCTTGAACAACTCAAGAAAGAGGGAGAACAGGGTCGTCGTAAGATAACTCAGTATACCCGATATGGAACCGTGGGCCTCGCTACGTTTCAGGCAATCGGCATCTCCGTGGCGTTGCAGGGGCAGACTGTGGGCGGATCTTCGATCGTTGTATCAAATGGTTACGGGTTCGTCTTTACAGCAACTGTTTCCCTGGTAACCGGAACCATGTTCCTTATGTGGTTGGGAGAGCAGATAACTGAGCGCGGTATCGGCAATGGAATTTCGCTAATCATTTTTTCAGGTATTGTCGCGGGGCTGCCCCACGCTATTGGCGGTACCCTGGAGTTGGTTCGTACAGGTGAGATGAATGCCCTTGCCGTCCTTGCGCTGTTCTTTTTGGCACTCGGTGTCACGGCCTTTGTAGTCTTCGTGGAAAGAGGACAAAGAAGAATTACCGTAAATTATGCCAGACGGCAACAGGGAAGACGTTTAATGGCCGCGCAAAGCACGCATTTGCCACTTAAAATTAATATGGCGGGTGTTATACCCCCAATATTTGCCTCAAGCATCATCCTTTTCCCAGGTACTTTGGGGCAGTGGTTTGGTCAATCTGAGAACACGCGTTGGATTGCTAATATCACCAGCAAGCTTTCACCTGGTGAGCCTATTTATGTACTCGCATATTCGACCGCCATTATTTTCTTCTGTTTCTTTTATACCGCCTTGGTATTTAACGCAAAGGAAACGGCCGATAATCTAAAGCGTTCTGGTGCATTCATACCAGGTATCCGACCGGGTGAGCAGACAGCACGTTACATTGACACCGTGATGACGAGACTCACAGCAGCTGGCGCCATATATATCACTGCAGTTTGTCTTATTCCGGAGTTTCTGATCGTAGGTTGGCATGTACCCTTTTATTTTGGTGGTACTTCCCTCCTGATTGTCGTTGTGGTTGTTATGGACTTCATGGCTCAGGTACAAGCCCACCTCATGTCCCATCAGTATGAAGGACTGATGAAGAAGGCCAACCTCAGAGCACCTGGCGGTGGGCTTATGCGTTGATAGCAGCCACCCTCCCCGGGTAGTCTTGATACAATATTTTCAGGAGAGTGCATATGAAAGTCAGGGCTTCGGTGAAGAAGATTTGCCGTAACTGTAAGATCGTAAGACGCAATGGGATTGTTCGCGTAATTTGCAAAGACCCAAAGCACAAACAGCGCCAAGGTTAGTGATTGGTCGTTGACCAAGTGCTAAAATCTGTTAAAATGTGCGATTACCCGCGTTAGCAATAGTCGATTTGGAGACCGAAAAGCATGGCCCGTATTGCCGGCGTCAATATCCCCGACAGAAAGCATGCAGTGATTGCCCTCACTGCGATATATGGCGTGGGCCGTAACCGCGCGGCCGTGATATGCGACGCTGCAGGCATTGCGCACGCAACTCAGATGAAGGACCTTACCGAAGACCAGGTCGATAAATTGCGTGCAGAGGTTGCAAAATTCACCGTTGAGGGTGATCTCAGGCGTGAAGTCTCCATGAACATAAAACGACTAATGGACCTGGGCTGCAATCGCGGGATTCGTCATCGTCGTGGTTTGCCTGTTCGCGGACAACGCACTCGTACTAACGCCCGCACCCGTAAGGGACCAAGGCGTCCGATCAAGCGCTAACATCTGATCTATGCTTACGCCGGATAAATAACTGATGGCAAAACCAACACGAAACGTTAAGAAAAAGGTAAAGCGACAGGTCGCCGATGGCATTGCTCATGTTCACGCGTCCTTCAATAACACTATAGTCACTATTACTGATCGCCAAGGCAATGCGCTGGCGTGGGCTACATCAGGTGGCTCCGGTTTTAGAGGCTCCCGTAAAAGCACTCCATTTGCCGCCCAGGTGGCTGCTGATCGTGCCGGGCAGGCCGCTAAGGAATACGGGGTTAAAAATTTGGATGTCAATGTCAAAGGGCCTGGCCCAGGCCGTGAGTCTGCAGTCCGGGCATTAAATAATGCCGGGTTTAAGATTACCGGCATACAGGATGTGACTCCTATTCCCCATAACGGCTGTCGACCCCCCAAAAAGCGGCGCGTTTAATCCCCGAACTATCAGGAACCGAGATGGCAAGGTATACAGGTCCAACCTGCAAACAAGCGCGACGGGAAGGGGTCGATTTATCCCTAAAAAGCCGCGCACGTTCTATTGATACCAAATGCAATTTGGAAAAGGCCCCTGGGCAAGCTGGAGATCGTCGCCGCCGAGTCTCTGATTATGGCGTTCAGTTGCGTGAAAAACAGAAAGTACGCCGCATTTATGGAATCATGGAAAAGCAATTCCGGAATTATTATTCATTGGCGGCATCTCAAAAGGGAGCTACGGGCGAGAATCTACTCCGATTATTGGAGCGTCGTCTTGACAATGTCGTATTCAGGATGGGATTTGGTTCGACTCGTGCTGAGGCGCGACAACTGGTTAATCACAAAGGTGTAATGGTTAATGGAAAAACGCTGAATATTCCTTCTTATCAAGTACAGGAAGCTGATGTTATCTCCTTACGAGATAAGGCTCAGAAACAAGTACGCGTACAAAATGCCTTGGCCTTGGCTGAACAGTATGGATTTGCAGACTGGATTAATGTGGATACTAAGTCCCTTAAGGGGGTTTTTAGTCGTATTCCCGATAGATCTGACCTTCCAGCCGATATTAACGAATCCCTGATCGTGGAGTTGTACTCCAAGTAGGCAACGGAGAGGGTTATCGCATGCCTGAAGCTGTTAGTGACTTCCTTAAACCTCGGATCGTTAAGGTCGATCCTGTCGATGGAAGCCCGAACCGCGCCCGTATCTCCCTTGAGCCTTTGGAGCGCGGCTTCGGTCATACGTTAGGCAATGCGCTGCGGCGCATTTTGCTTTCGTCTATGTCCGGATGCGCCGTTACAGAGGTTGAGATACAGGATATTCTTCATGAATATACGACGCTGGAAGGTGTCCGTGAGGACGTGCTGGAGATTTTGCTGAATCTCAAGGAATTGGCTATTACTTTGCACGGGAAAGATGAGGCTAGGTTCACGCTCCACAAGGTCGGCCCCGGAGTTATAACCGCCGCAGACATCGCCTTAGATCATAGTGCCGAGATTGCTAATCCCGAATTGGTCATAGCCAATCTTACAGGCAAAACCGATTTGAGTATGACTCTTACCGTACGGCGTGGTCGTGGATATGAACCGGTTACTCAACGAGAATTGGAGGGATCTGAAGAGCGTCCGATCGGAAAATTGCCCTTGGATGCCTCCTTCAGCCCTGTACGGAGGGTAGCAATCGATGTACAGTCTGCCCGTGTTGAGCAGAGGACGGATCTTGATCGACTCGTAATTGATCTCGAAACGAATGGAACAATTGACCCTAAGGGGGCCGTACAACAAGCTGCTGCCATACTCCGCGATCAGCTTGGGAGCTTTGTAGTTTTGGAACGAACCGCTTATGATGATACTGGCATGTCATTAGAGCCAGAGAAGCCTGTGTTCGATCCCATGCTATTGAGGCCTGTCGATGATTTGGAATTAACTGTACGTTCTGCTAATTGTCTAAAGGCTGAAAATATTTATTTGATCGGCGATCTTATTCAAAGGACCGAAGTTGAATTGTTGAAAACACCAAATTTGGGCAAGAAGTCACTTACCGAAATAAAAGATGTTTTGGCGATTCGCGGGTTGTCTTTAGGTTCCCGATTAGAGAATTGGCCACCTGAAAATATCGACGAGTTGGCTATCAAATAGACTTCGGTAAAGCTTATCTTTTTCTTACCCCTGATTATTTCGTATTAAACGGGTAATAAGGGTCTTAGGCAATTGCCAGTTGCCGGATTTTTTGTAACTGAAATTTGGTAATCAACCATGCGTCACCGTAAGGCCGGAAGGCATTTCAATCGTAACAGCTCGCACCGGGAAGCCATGTTTCAGAATATGGCAAACTCGTTGTTTAGTCATGAGCTGATTAAAACTACTCTGCCTAAGGCAAAAGAACTTCGACGAGTTGCTGAACCTTTGATTACCTTGGCCAGGGAAGATTCTGTACACAAACGCCGACTTGCTTTTGCGAGACTACGGGACGACGCAGTCGTAGCGAAACTCTTTACGGACTTGGGACCTCGCTATAAATCTCGTCCGGGTGGATATTTACGTATCCTGAAGTGTGGTTATAGAGCGAGTGATGCGGCACCTATGGCCTTTGTCGAACTGGTTGACCGTCCTGCGCCTGTCACTGAAGTTGCCAATGAGTCCTAGCCGTTA
>JAAEXZ010000099.1 GCA_017879645.1 Nitrosomonas sp. | reverse complement strand
TCTATGGTCGAGGTTTTGCACCTGGATCTTGACTGCATAAACCGTGGATTTTCTGCCCGATTCCGTCTGCACGTTCTTGGGTGTAAATTCAGCTTCATCAGAGATATGGACTATTGTACCTTTGAAAGTTTCACCGGCAAACGAGTCCACGGTGATAGCCACTTTATCGCCGATATTGACTCGTCCATATTGATCTTCAGGCAGGTAGACTATCAGGTCGAGGGTATCAAGGTTTGCGACGCGCATCACTGGGCCGCCTGCCACAACCAGGTCGCCGACTTCTACGTTGCGGGTTAGCACTACACCGTCCACCGGGGAGGTGACCGTTGTACGGTCCAATAGTAATTGTGCCATATTCAGCGCTTTTTTCGCTTGTTCCAACCCCGCTTCGGCTTGTTTCACTGTGCTGGCAGCTGCTTCAGCGGCTTTCTGGGCGGCCACCACCTGCAGGGATTGGTCGCCGGTTTGCAAGGCAAGCAACGCGTTTCGGGCGTTATCCAACGTTGCCTGGGCAATTGCCACGCGTGAACGCGCCATGATGATGGAATCCGCAACGGAAGTGGTCAGCATACGCTGGTAATCTGAAAGGGCAGAGTCAAACTCAGCTTGTGCTGCATCCCTAGATTCGATGGCGGCATCTTCAAGGTTCGTATTACCCGCAGTTTGTGCCTGGGTTAAGGTTGCACCGGCGACTGTCAAGGTCACTTGAGCGAGAGCTAATCTTTTCTCAGCCGCGATGAAATCCCTGCTGCTGGCCTTCTTTTGCTCATTCTCAAGTTCGGCGCACGTGGATGCCAACGCCTTTTCGGCGCTTTCCACCTGGGACTGGGCAGCCTCGATCAATTCGGTCTTGTTGAAATACCACGCCTCGCGGTACTCTTCGGGGGGGGTATTGGTCCAGGCAATTTGGTAGTTGGGCATATCCTGAACGAGCGCGCCCTGCAGGGCCAGTTGGTACTGTGCCTCTGCACTGGCGGCCTGTTCGCGGCTGGCTTGCACGGCGGCTTCGGCGGCGCCCACAGCTGCGGCAGCCTGATCATATTGTGCCTGACTGACTTCCGCGTTGATCTTGAAAAGGGTTTGCCCGGCAGTGACACTCTCGCCTTCCAGCACGCTGACTTCGGTGACCTTGCCGCTGAGCTCGGGCGCAATGGAAGTGTCGATGGCCGAGAACGAGCCTGAGGCGGTAAATTCTCCTGTTTCGGCGGTGGCGCAGGCGCTCAATAAAAATGTGAGTACGACTGCCAGACTGACCACCTTAAGCAAATTGTGTTTCATAGGGTTCTCCTTGATGGGCAAGTTAGATGCGTTTTCGAAATACCAGGACGCTGGCGACGAAATAGACGACACTCAGGATGATCAGCGGTAACGTGGACGAGAAGAATAACGAGCTGGCTTCCACGCCGCGCACCATGATTCCGCGTGTGATTTCAAGGTACTGGGTGACTGGCAGCATTTCACTGAACCAAAAGGTGAAGGCTGGCATATTTTCTCGCGAGAACATCAGCCCCGAGAGGATAATGGCCGGCACAAGTACCACGAACAATAAAATGTACATAGCCTGCATCTGCGACTGGGATATGGTTGAGATCAATACACCCATCCCCAGCGAACCGAGGATGAAGATGATGCTTAATCCGATCAGCACGCCCAGGCTGCCCGCCACGCTGACTCCAAAGAAGAGTTGGCTCAACCAGAGCAGGGCAAACAGGTTGAAGATGCACACCACCAAGTACGGGATGATCTTACCTAACATTAATTCCCAAGAACGGACTGGGGTGACGATCAACTGCTCCATAGTGCCCTGTTCGCGTTCACGTACGATTGCCAGCGCAGAAAGGATCAAGGCTTGAATTTGCAATAAAATGGCGATCAACCCGGGGATCATATAGAGCTTGGAGTCGCCGTTCGGGTTGTACAATGTTTTAAGGATTCCTGATACGGGCAGGTTCAAATTGCTCGCAAGGCCCGATTTCACCACTTTTTCGACGAGCATGTCTTGGGCGACCATGGAGGTGATCGAATTGAGTTTGAGTTGGAGCGTCAATGAATCCGTCGGCTGCATCGAGCCGTCGATGTAGATCGGAATTTTGGCCTGGGTGCCGCTTAAAAGGTCCCGGTCATAATTTTCGGGGATGAGAATGCCCACATCCACCAGGTCGCGGTTGATCAGATCAATCAAGGCATCTTCATTTAAAACATCGTAGGCATACACAAAATCTTTGCTGGCAGTGAATTGTTCGATAAAATTGCGGCTGGAATCGGTCTTTGAAAAATCAGCGACCGCCATCTTGACGGACTGCTGTTCGAAAGAAATCCCGAATCCGAGTAGGATCAACAGCAGCGCCGGAAGTACAACGATCATCGCCAGGGTGCGCGGATCACGCCAGATATGAAAAATCTCCTTTCGCATGATTGTCCACAATCGGTTCATGCTTTTCTCCTTTTTTCCTCTTTTACTGGTATTTCAGCGGTTGAGAGTTGCTCAGAAACCATGGTCAGGAACACATCCTCCAGCGAAGGTTGGATGACCTCCCACGCCTTGATTGTGATTTTGGCATGGGCAAGGGCTTCTTTCACCAGCGTCTCAATGCTGGCGTCTTTCAAAGTCAGGTGCACCAATGCGCCGTGGATGGTGGTGTTGATAACGCCATCCTGACCGGAAACGAGCTTTAACACATCCCCAGGGCGGTCGCAGTCTAACTGCACCAAAACGCCGGGCAGGTTGTTCTTAAGGGTTTCAGGGCTGGCCAGTGCCACCAGTTTGCCCTGGTACATCATGCCAATGGTGTTGCAATACTCGGCCTCATCCATATAGTGAGTGGTGGCGAGCACGCTGACACCCTCGCTGGCGAGGGTGTAGATCAGGTCCCAGAACTCACGGCGTGAAACGGGATCCACCCCCGCCGTGGCTTCATCCAGGAAGATCATGGATGGGCGGTGGACGATGGCGCAAGCCAGCGCGAGGCGCTGCCGCCAGGCCCCGGATAGGTTGCGGGTGAGCTGCCGTTCATGTCCGCTCAGATCAGCCATTTTGATCAACTCTTTCACCCGATCAGCCCGTTCTTTCTTGGGTACGCCGTAAATGGAAGCGTAAAAATTAATATTTTCCACGGGTGTCAGGTCGTTGTAGAGAGAAAACTTTTGAGACATGTATCCGATGCGGCTTTTTACCTCGTTGGGATTGCGGGTGACGTTATAGCCCAACACGTTGACTGAACCTGAGGAAGGCAGCATGATGCCGCACAAAACCCGGATGGTGGTGGTTTTTCCCGCTCCGTTCGGGCCGAGCAAGCCAAAGATCTCTCCTTGCGGGATGTAAAAACTGATGTCGTTGACCGCGAAGAAATTATTGAAATTCCGCGTCAGGTGATTTACCTCAACAGAATTCATGCCTGACCTCGCTGCGTGTTCACCAGATGGACGAACACATCTTCCATGCTTGGACGCGTCGGCCTCAGCAGGGTCACTTTTAATTGTTCCTGGTCCAGTCGTTCTCGAAGAGAGAGCAGGATCTTATGCGATACGCCGTTATTGGGCACATTCAACCGGAGAGAATCGCCGACCGGGCGCCAATCCAATACACCTTGGGTCTCGTTGACGATCTGGCGCATTTTCTTGCGCGGGCTGGCTTTCAACTCTAGGATCTCAAAGGGCAGTGTTTTGATCAACTCATTGGGCGTGCCGGTGGCCAGCACCTTTCCGTGAGACAGAAAACTCACCTGGTGGCAGCGTTCGGCTTCATCCATGTAGGGGGTACTGACCACCACGGTAACGCCGCGCTGCACCACTTCCGCCAGGATCACCCACAGTTCGCGCCTCGAGACCGGGTCCACGCCGGTCGAGGGCTCGTCCAGGATCAAAAGCTGTGGTTCGTGAACGAGTGCGCAGGCCAGGGCAAGCTTCTTCTTCATCCCCCCGGAGAGGGTGCCTGCCTTGCGATTCTTGAATTCTTCGAGACGGGTGAAGCGCAACATCTCGGTAATGCGGGCTGGTTTGCGCTCCTTTTTTACTTGCTGGATATCAGCAAAGAAGTTCAAATTTTCAAGCACGCTCAAATCGGGATACAAGCTAAAGTTTTGTGGCATATAACCGATCTGCTGTCGCAGGGAATCGGGATTCTTGCGGGTGTCGAACCCCATCACGTTCGCAGTCCCACTTGAGGGGAGCATGACTGACGAAAGAATGCGCAAAGTGGTAGTTTTGCCGGCGCCATCAGGACCGACAAGCCCAAATAAAATGCCCTGCGGAATGTTCATGGAGAGGTCATCGATCGCAGGCTGTGTGTTGCGTTTACTGAACTGTTTTGATAAATGATCTGTTGTAATCACAAAAACCATATTGGCTCTCCCAATGGATCCATCTATTTGATAATTGCGGTATCGAACTTCACTATACTCACCTGCTGGAAGATCCACCAGATGTTGAGCGACATTCGACTGGGTGACACGCAACACGACTCCGCATGACTGGCGTCATCACCTTTGCATCCCCGGATTGTGATTATGTTATGATGAAAAAGATGAAAAGACCGATTGAATTGGGGTTATTGAGAATATTCCGATACTTTACCGGAGTGGCAGTGGTTTATTTTGCCATCTTGTGGGGGTACACGTTATTTGCAGCAGGCTGGGAAGAATCCGTGCAGTTCCAGTTTTTGGGCAATTTTGTGGTTTATCTCGGTCTTTACGGGTATTTAAGTTTTCCATTTTTGGAGCGCCGGCTGAAAAAACTCTTTTTACCCTTGGGGTTGTTGGTCGCCGCGCTTTTTCCGGTCATTGGTAATTTTGTTTATCTGCTCCATCCGGCGCAGGCCAATATTTTCACGATCATTAACCGCAGCTGGCTGTGGCTGCCTATTCTCTTTGTCCCCCTGGTGTTGATCGCGTGGCAGTATAATTTTAAAGTGGTACTGGCTTACATCGTTTTCACCAATGGGCTGGAGTTGATCGTATTATTTGCCGTTTTAGATAAATTCACCTACGAGACGCTGCCGCTGGCAAGCGTGCCCTTCATCCGCGCTTTTGCGTTTGGTATGGTGGGGTATATTGTCAACACATTGATCGAAACGCAGCGGATGCAAAACCAAAAATTGATCCAGATCAACTTGAGGCTATACCAATACGTGAACACGTTGGAGCAGCTTGCCACCAATCGAGAACGTAACCGTCTGGCTGCTGAACTGCATGACACTCTCGCCCACACGCTCAGTGGCTTGTCGATCAACCTTGAAGCGATCAAGACGGTGGTGCAGCCCACGCAGGTTGAAGCTCAAAAAATGTTGGACTACTCCTTAAATACCACCCGGTTGGGATTGGATGAAACCCGTCGTGTGTTAAAAGCTTTGCGCGCCGGCCCTTTGGAAGATTTGGGCTTGAAACTAGCTCTGCATAACCTCGTTCAGGCTGCTTCGGCACGCTGTTCGATCCCTGTTTTGCTGAATTGTCCTGATCAATTGCCAGTCCTCCCGATGGACGTGGAGCAAAGCATCTACCGAATCACACAAGAAGGGCTTGAGAATATTGTGCGGCATGCCAATGCCAGCCGGGCAGAAGTAAATGTTGAAGTAAAAACAGAGAAATTAGAACTCACTATTTATGATGATGGCGTTGGGTTTGATCCAGGGCAGGCGCCCAACGAAGAAAAATTCGGCCTACAAGGGCTGCAGGAACGCGCTGCTTCCGTTGGCGGCAAGCTGGTGGTCGAAAGTCAACCCGGCAGCGGCACCACCGTCCGTTTTATTTGGGAGCGGTTCAATGATTAAGGTGTTGATCTGTGACGATCAGGAAATTGTCTGCGAGGGATTGCGGCGCATCCTTGAATCGGATGACGAGATCAGCGTTCTTGGGGCTGCGCATAACGGCATTGAAGCCCTTGAGCAAATTGAGAAAGCCAAACCTGACCTGGTATTGATGGACCTAAAAATGCCAGAGATGAACGGCGTCATTGCCACGCGCAAGATCCGTGAAAAGTATCCCGATATCAGAATTTTGATCTTGACCACCTTTGACGATGACGAATGGTTGTTTGATGCTATCCGCAGCGGCGCATCAGGTTATTTACTAAAAGATAGGCCCCGCAGGGAATTGATCAGCGCGATCAAGGGAACGGTCAGCGGCGGGTCGTATGTAGACCCGGCCGTGGCTGGAAAGCTATTGAATAATGTTGCGCAGAGCATCCCTCAACGAGCGCCCAACATCGATACTTCGCTCAGTGATCGCGAGTTGGAAGTGCTTCGTCTATTGGCCATGGGGCTTTCCAACGCAGATATTTCCAAACGACTTTATTTATCAGAGGGTACCGTTCGAAATTATGCGAGCGGAATTTTTTCGAAATTGAATGTGTCTGATCGCACTCAGGCTGTTGTCGTTGCTCTGCGGGAGGGTTTGGTGAACCTTAACGGATAAAAATTAATCACCTATAAAAATAAATGACCCACCTCGGTGCGCTTGCTATGCAGAGGCGTGGTGGGTACTGTTGATATAATTATATCTGAGCTTTTTCTGTTTCGAGTTTATATCAGAACATTTCTGCAAAACGGCTGCTAAGCAGGCTTATTGATTAGCGACACTAATTTGACCTCGATTTTCGCATTCAATGCTGAGGCGATCTTGCTAAGAAATGATAAACTCGGTGTGCTTGAACCGTTTTCTAATCTTGCAATTGATGGTTGACGTGTGCCTACCATCTCAGCGAGTTGGGTTTGAGTTAATCCCCGTAACATACGAAGCCGGGCAACCTGGTAGCCTGGTTCCAATTCTTCTGCAGCAGGAATAAATTCTGCATCTTTGATTTTTTCAGCTTCCCAATCTTCAAATCGGGACATATCTTTCCTGGTCATATTACACCTCATCCATTAATTCATGCATACGCCGCAGCACAATCGCAATCTCGCCACCAGGTGCTTTCTGGCTTTGTTTTCGAAGTGTTGCTCTATGTAGGCGAAATAGAATAACCGGATTCCTCCTGGACGCAGTTCCCAAAGTTTTCCTTGAATCGGCTTTGCGTGTGGCATACGCAAATTCGTTCCTAACTCCTGCAATAATCTCAATGCATTGCGAATTTTCGCTTATTCCATCATTGGGAGCTCTTCAATGAATTCCATAGGTGGATATTTTCCGCGATGATCTCAGTAAAAAACGATGCTCCTCATGTTTTTCCTTTCTTATTATAACAAATATGTTATATTCGTCAAGGAATTATTGGAAAACGGTTCTTAGTTTACACCCGAACTTAGCCGGCTTTCCAACCATCGTCCAGGATAATCTTTCAACCGTATTCCACCAAATGCCAGGCACTTCATACCACTTAGCATTTGCGAAATCCTTAGGGATATCTGGATCAGGGGCGGTGCCTCGCGCAAGAGCTCCATCCGGATGGATACCAACCTCCGTATAAACAAATGAGTAAATTGGACCCAGAGCGGCTAGAGATAACATCATACCCCACCCGCACCGGGAAGGTTCTACCGTTTTTGCGGCATCTATCCGGTCAGCAACGAATTCAAAGTAAGTCATCCCCTTCGGAGCTTCAGGAACCTGCATAGGCTGGTTTCCCTTGTAGGCAACGAATAAAATACTGGAGCAAATCGCCAGGATGACAGCAGTTTTGACAACCCATCCAATCAAATTAAGAATCACTACGATGAATTTCATTTTCTCCTTCATTCTCTTTATCTGTCTGATACTGATCTTCTGGTCGGGCACCTTCGCGTAGGGCCCGGTTATAACGAATCTCCTCGCGATACATTCGATCTAGAGCAACCTCAATCACATCGCTTTCACTCCGTCCCATAACGCTTGCCATCGCTTTT
>JAAEXZ010000019.1 GCA_017879645.1 Nitrosomonas sp. | reverse complement strand
GTGCTGAAACCCGGCGGCCAGTTACACATTGCGGATTTCGGTCCCCCACAAGACCGCATCATGGGGTTGATCTCCTGGGGTATACGCTGGTTTGAAGAGATATACGATCATGTTCTCGGACGAATACCACTTTATATCGCTCACGCAGGATTCCAATCCCTCGAAATGTCATCCAGTCATCGGACCATCATGAGCACGATTACTTTATATCATGCTCGCAAGTTATCCCGGAGAAATTCTCATTTCAAATCCACCACTTACTAAAATCAATAGCCCACATGGTTACTGCACAGGAATCGAGCCCGTCCACATTTGCCCAAAAACTGTAAAAGGCAGAGCAACCGTATCCAGTACACCGGATAGCGCCAAATCAATGAATATGAGCTCCGGGTATCGACCCAAACCACAGCGTCGTCCGTGACGGTTTGCCACGCAAAATGCAAATATCGTAAGCAACCCCACTATAAACCCGAGGTATTGCTTCACAGGAAGTTCTGGCTTGCTTAAGATTGTACTTTGCCACCGAATCATCACGGATTACTGTATTGACCGTACCGCATCCAGTCATTAGCGATAGAGCCATACAAAAGATTCCGATGCTCAGTAGATTTTTCATGAAATATTCAGAAAAGAACAGTAGTGGGAACTCATGATGCCAATTTTTGGGTAACCCAGTCCTGCACACTGGTTAATGCTGTCGTCAAGTGCTCCGGTTGAGTTCCGCCCGCCTGTGCCATATCGGGGCGCCCCCCTCCTTTGCCGCCGACTTGCTGGGCAACAAAATTGACCAGCTCACCTGCCTTGATGCGTTGCGTGACATCGGCACTGACGCCTGCAATCAAAACTACTTTGTCATCTGCAACAGCACCCAGAACAATTGCACAGGTTGGCCATTTGTCTTTCAACTGATCCAGGGTTTCACGTAAAACCTTGGCATCCGCATTATCCAGTTGTGCAGCCAGCACCTGAATGCCGTTTATCTCCCTGGCTTGTGCAGTCAGGTCATTGCCCTGGGAACTGGCCAGCTTGGATTTGAGACGCATGAGTTCTTTCTCAGCTTGCCGCGCATGCTCCAGCATCTGGGCAATTTTGTTTGTGATTTCCTGAGGGTTGGTTTTCAGGGTTTGTGCGATCTCCTGCAACTGCGCCTCACGTTGCTGCACATATTCCACAGCCGACTTTCCGGTTACGGCTTCCACCCGGCGAATACCTGCCGCCACACCGGATTCGCTGATGATTTTGAACAAACCGATCTGGCCGACCTGCGGTACATGCGTACCGCCACACAATTCGGTGGAAAACTCGCCCATGCCGATGACGCGCACCACATCCGAATATTTTTCACCAAACAGTGCCATGGCACCGCGCTTGATGGCATCATCGTACTTCATGGTTGAAGCTTCAACGACGCAGTTATTGCGAACCTGTTCATTGACCAGACGCTCGGTTTCGCGAATCTCTTCAACAGTCAATGGCGCATTATGCGAAAAATCAAAACGCGCACGATTGGCATCGACCAGAGAACCCTTTTGGGTAACATGCGTACCCAGTACCTGACGCAAAGCGGCATGCAGCAAATGCGTCGCCGAGTGATTGTTGGCGATACTCACACGCGTAACCGGATTGACCCTTGCCTGCACTGTATCGCGTACTACTAGACGTCCGCTACGTAACAGCCCCTTGTGCCCAAACACGCCCATCTGGACTTTCTGCGTATCGGTCACCGCAAAGGTACCATTGGTTGTCAACAGCTCGCCACTATCGCCGACCTGTCCACCCGATTCAGCATAAAATGGCGTTTGATCGAGCACTACCACCGCCTCATCGCCAGCTTCAATGAAATCGACTGCGCTACCCTGCTTGTAGATGGCCTGGACTTGCCCCTCGTATTGCAAGGCATCATAACCGCGAAAGGTTGTTTGACTCCCCGAATAGTCGATGCCTTCCTGCATGGTGAACTTGTTAGCTGCCCGGGCTTGTTCGCGCTGCCGCGCCATGGCTTTGTCAAATCCGGCCTGATCAACCGTAATTCCCCGCTCACGGGCAATATCGGCAGTCAGATCGATGGGAAAACCAAAGGTGTCATACAGACGAAATGCCGTTTCACCATCCAGTACGCTGAAACCCTCCTTCAGAGCACCTTCTAGCACTTGCATGCCATGCTCCAGTGTTTCCGCAAAACGTTCCTCTTCCTGAAGCAAGACAGCGGTTACCCGCACTTTGGCGGCAACCAGTTCCGGATAAGCCTGTCCCATCGCCAAGCTCAAATCCTCGACCAGTTGATGAAAAAAAGGCTGTTTCTGCCCCAGCTTATAGCCATGACGAATGGCACGACGAATGATCCGGCGCAACACATAACCCCGGCCTTCACTGCCCGGGATAACGCCATCGGTAATCAGGAAGGCGCAAGCACGAATGTGATCGGCAATGACCTTAAGGGAATTATCAGTCAGATCACGCGTATTCGTGGCCCGAGCCGCAGCCTGGATCAGGCTCTGGAACAGGTCAATATCGTAATTGCTGTGCACATGCTGCATGACTGCGGAAATCCGCTCCAATCCCATACCGGTATCCACCGATGGTTTCGGTAACGGATGCAACGTACCTGAGCTGTCGCGGTTATATTGCATGAATACCAGATTCCAGATCTCGATATAGCGATCGCCGTCGGCATCGGGTGAGCCGGGCGGACCGCCGGCAACTTCCGGGCCATGATCATAAAAAATCTCGGAACATGGTCCGCATGGACCGGTATCTCCCATTTGCCAGAAGTTATCCATGGTGGCGATACGCACCACTCGCTCCGCCTCAACACCCACTTCATTCAACCAGATGTCTGCGGCTTCATCGTCTTCCGCATATACCGTAACCCAAAGTTTGTCGTGCGGTATTTTGAGCACTTGAGTCAGGAAATCCCAGGCAAAAAGGATGGCATTGCGTTTGAAGTAATCGCCGAAACTGAAATTACCCAGCATTTCAAAGAACGTATGGTGTCGCGCCGTATAGCCGACATTTTCCAGGTCGTTATGCTTACCGCCAGCACGCACACAACGCTGTGAGCTGGCTGCCCGTACGTAAGGGCGTGTGTCCTGTCCCAGAAACACGTCCTTGAACTGTACCATACCGGCATTGGTGAACAGCAATGTCGGATCATTGCCGGGAACCAGCGGACTGGAAGCTACGATCGCATGCCCATGCGATGCGAAAAAATCCAGGAATTGCTTTCTGATTTCACTGCTTTTCATAATTCTTGTTGCTGCTCGTATCGTTCCAATTCGGTAACGGTCAATCCCATGGCTTCACCCTTGACGATGGCGAGGATTTTGACCTTGGCTCTGATGGTGATTTCTTCATTCATTCTCGGCAGATCAGATTCGGTCAACACAGTGATTTCCCCGCTACTGTCTGCCAGCACATAGGATTTCAGATCGACCATGGGCAAGCGCGTAGCATTTTTTGCAATCCCCCGCAACTTTACTTCTTTACCATCATAATTGACCGGTGCAGTCTGGATCTGCTGAACCGAAACAATGCCATCCGCCTGAACCGGATGGATCATCCACAGCATGCCCAAGCACATGAACATCAGTGATTTCTTCATCTACCGCCCTCACTCACCTGACTAAAGACCTGATTGATCATTTTCATCGAAAACCCTCTGCTCATCATGAAACGAATCTGCTTAGCCCGTTCTTCCCTGCTACCGGGCAGCACTCCAAATTTTTTTTGCCAGACCGCTACGGCTGCCTCTGTTTCAGTAGCGTGCAACCCGGACAGGGCCATGTCGATGGTGTGATCATCAAATCCCTTGGTTTTCAGCTCGTGTAGAATGCGCTGGCTACCAAAACGCGACCTGCGATTACGGATGATCTGTTCGACCGCGCGCTGTGCAGATAGATAACCCGCTTGCTCTAGCTTGTCCAGCACCTCGGTAAGCACTTCAGGTGCATGACCATGAGGATGCGTGGAAAGTTTTTGCCGCAATTCCAGACGTGAATATTCACGCCGGGCAAGATAGCGCAAGGCACGATTCTCCAGGTCTGATCGCGAATCCATGAGATCTAGTTATCTTTATCTGCTTTTTTTTCGCCAGCATTTTTACCGGGATCGGCGATGCCAACGATCGAACGGATCTTTTGCTCTATTTCCTGCGCCATTTCCTTGTGTTCTTTAAGGAATTCACGCACATTGTCCTTGCCCTGACCGATTTTCTCACCCTGATAGGCATACCAGGCACCGGATTTGTCAATCAGCTTGTGCAGTACACCCAGTTCGATGATTTCGCTTTCGCGCGAGATTCCTTCGCCGTACAGAATATCAAAATCGGCCTGCTTGAAGGGCGGAGCAACCTTGTTCTTGACCACTTTCACACGTGTTTCATTACCAATGGTTTCCTCGCCTTTCTTGATGGAACCGGTACGGCGAATATCCAGGCGCACGGAAGCATAGAATTTCAGCGCATTTCCCCCTGTGGTGGTTTCGGGATTACCAAACATTACACCGATTTTCATGCGAATCTGATTGATGAAAATCACCATTGTATTGCTGCGCTTGATGTTGGCCGTCAGCTTGCGCAGCGCCTGTGACATCAGCCGAGCCTGAAGCCCCATTTGCGGATCCCCCATGTCACCCTCAATTTCTGCCCGTGGTGTCAGCGCTGCCACTGAATCCACAACAATGATGTCAACAGAACCCGAGCGTACCAACATGTCAGCGATTTCCAGTGCCTGCTCACCATTATCCGGTTGGGAAATCAGCAGATCCTTTACATTGACACCGATCTTTTGGGCATACAATGGGTCGAGTGCGTGTTCGGCGTCGATAAAAGCTGCGGTTCCACCCACTTTTTGCATTTCTGCAATGACCTGTAGCGTCAGTGTCGTTTTTCCTGACGACTCGGGACCATAAATCTCGATGATACGCCCCCGTGGCAAACCACCCACACCCAGCGCTATATCGAGCCCCAGCGAACCAGTAGAAACCACTTGTATATCATAAGCGACATCGTTCGCACCCAATCGCATGATCGAACCCTTGCCGAATTGCTTTTCAATTTGGGCAAGTGCAGCATCCAGCGCTTTGCTTCTGTTTTCGTCCATGGCTTGTCCTGTATAAATGTCATCGCATTATCGCATAACCTGTATGTATCGACTTCACAAGTTATACGCGGCCAACATCCGATAAATTGAGCAGCAAAATGCTCGAGTATCTGACTGGCCTACGATATAATCACACGATGTCATTGAAGCGGCAGCTATATGCTCGCCACTGCATTTTGTAAATTTTAATTGGTATCAAGGGAGAATAATTATCCGAGTCATTCTATTAGGAGGCCCCGGAGCCGGAAAAGGCACGCAGGCCAATTATATTAAGGAACATTTTGGTATTCCACAAATTTCTACGGGCGACATGTTACGCAACGCGGTCAAGGCGGGTACAGAACTTGGCATCATGGCCAAGAACATCATGGATAGTGGAGGTCTGGTTTCCGATCAGATTATCATCGATCTGGTTAAAGAACGCATTGCACAACCTGATTGTGCCAGTGGCTTCCTGTTCGACGGTTTTCCACGCACGATTCCACAAGCCGATGCCATGAAATCAGCCGGCGTCATCATCGATTACGTCGTTGAAATCGATGTAGCCGATGCAGAGATTGTCAAGCGCATGTCAGGACGTCGCGTGCATCCGGCATCGGGTCGCACTTACCATATCGATTTCAATCCACCCAAATCAGATGGAGTAGATGACGTTACTGGCGAACCACTGATCCAGCGTGATGACGATAAGGAAGAAACTGTCAGAAAACGGCTTCAGGTCTATCATGAACAAACGGAACCGCTGGCTGATTACTATTCGACCTGGTCTGCACACGGCAGCCAGGATGCACCGCGCTACATTAAGGTAGCGGGTATCGGGACGGTCGAGCAAATACGCGATCAAATTATTGCAGCATTAAGTTTGAAATAACCCCCGTTTTGTTTCATCTTGCAATAGAGTCGGGTATGGCTGCTCATACCCGGATTTTGTTTTGAGTACGAGTACTTGTCTCATCAGTGGAATACTGAAATACAAATAGCAGATTTACGATTTGATTAATCAGGAGAGAAATATGGCAATAAAAAATGCTTTTTATGCTCAATCCGGAGGGGTTACTGCAGTAATCAACGCCTCGGGAGCGGGTGTTTTGGAAACGGCACGTCAGCATCCCGACAAAATCGGCACCGTATACGCCGGCCGCAACGGAATCATCGGCGCACTGACCGAAGATCTGATTGATACCAGTGCAGAGTCTGCGGCTGCCATTGCCGCACTGCGGCATACACCATCGGGTGCGTTTGGTTCCTGTCGCTACAAACTGAAAAGCCTAGAGCAAAACCGTCGCGAATACGAACGCCTGATCGAGGTTTTCAAAGCACACAATATCGGTTACTTCTTTTATAATGGTGGTGGTGACTCAGCCGATACCTGCCTGAAGGTTTCACAATTGGCCGATACCTTGGGTTATCCGATCCAAGCCATCCATGTCCCTAAAACTGTCGACAATGACCTGCCGATCACCGACTGCTGTCCAGGATTCGGTTCCGTAGCCAAGTACATTGCAGTCTCGACACGCGAAGCCAGCTTTGACGTGGCAAGCATGTCCAAGACATCGACCAAGGTTTTTGTACTTGAAGTCATGGGCCGCCATGCAGGATGGATTGCTGCAGCAGGTGGATTGGCTTCCAGCCCCGATTGCGAGATTCCGATCGTGATCCTGTTCCCTGAAATCACGTTCGACAAGGAAAAATTCTTGGCCAAGATTGATCATTGCGTCAAGGAATTCGGTTACTGTTCGGTTGTCGTGTCCGAGGGTGTCAAGGGCAGCGATGGCAATTTCCTTTCCGATCAAGGACTGCGTGATGCGTTTGGTCATGCGCAACTAGGTGGTGTCGCGCCTGTCGTGGCCAATATCATCAAGGAAGGACTGGGCCTGAAATACCACTGGGGGGTCGCAGACTACCTACAGCGTGCAGCACGACACGTTGCATCCAAAACGGACGTCGAACAAGCCTACGCGATGGGCAAGGCCGCCGTGGAATATGCCATAGCCGGACACAATTCAGTGATGCCAACGATCGTGCGTGAATCCAATTCACCCTATCGTTGGTCAGTAGGCATGGCACAACTCTCAAACGTAGCCAATGTGGAAAAAATGATGCCTGCCGACTATATCAGCGAAGATGGATTTGGCATCAGCCAAGCGTGCCGCGATTATCTGACACCGCTCATCGAAGGTGAAGATTATCCACCCTACAAAAATGGACTACCGGACTATGTTCGCCTCAAAAATGTAGCGGTTGCCAAGAAATTGAGCGAATTCAAACTTTAAAATCATTTGGATTGCTGCAACCGACTGGGTAAGTGTTGTAATGAAGCCAATCAGCCCCAGTTGGAACAAACTGCAACCCATTTTTCATTCATTTTTGATACATTCAAGTATCAAGAAAAGATAAAATACGTCCTGATATAAATTTTATTTTTGGACAAGTGTTTAATTATGTGGAATTATTAGGCCGGGTTTCACATGTGATTTTGTGGTCTGACTTTAATTGGAGTTCTTTATGGCTAGTGGTTTTGTTATCGCAATTGGTAGTGCGATTTTAGCCCTGATATTCAGCGGTATTTGGATTAGGGGCATTTATGTTCAATCGACGGGTAATCAGCGCATGCAAGAAATTGCAAGTGCAATTCAACAGGGTGCATCTGCATACCTGAAGCGTCAATATATGACTATTGCTGCGGTTGGTGCAATTCTGTTTGTTGCCCTGGCAATAGCACTTAGCTTGGATACAGCCATTGGCTTCGCACTGGGCGCTATTTTGTCGGGTGCGGCCGGTTTTCTTGGCATGAATGTTTCGGTTCAATCCAATGTCCGTACAGCACAAGCTGCCACTACCGGTTTGAATGAAGCACTTGCCATCGCTTTCCGCGGTGGTGCCGTAACCGGCATGCTGGTTGTCGGACTCGGTTTATTGGGCGTCGCAGGATATTGCGCCATGCTGTTTGATGGTGCGGATCCCAATCAACCTGTCAGTGATATCATCAAACCCCTGATCGGTTTTGCATTTGGTGGATCCCTGATTTCGATTTTCGCACGTCTGGGTGGCGGTATTTTCACCAAGGGTGCTGACGTCGGTGCCGATCTGGTTGGTAAGGTGGAAGCAGGAATTCCTGAAGACGATCCTCGTAATCCAGCCGTTATTGCTGACAATGTGGGCGACAACGTTGGAGACTGCGCCGGTATGGCAGCTGATCTGTTTGAAACTTACGCAGTTACCATCATCGCTACCATGATCCTAGGTGCATTGCTATTTTCAACCAATGCTATTGACGCTGTGATCTACCCCTTGATGCTTGGCGCGGTTTCAATCATTGCATCCATCGTCGGCTGCTATTATGTCAAAATGCGCGAAGGCGGCAAGATCATGAATGCACTGTATCGTGGACTGGCCGTTGCTGGCGGTATCGCATTATTTACTTACCTTCCGGTAACCGTCTGGTTCATGGGCGACATGTCTCTGAATATCGATGGCACTGAAGTTGCAGGCGGCATGCTGGTCATGCGTGTATTCCTGGCGGCCACGATCGGCTTAGTACTGACCGGATTGATGGTGGTCATCACAGAATACTACACCTCAACAGATTTCCCTCCAGTTCAACACGTTGCTGAAGCATCGACGACAGGTCATGCGACCAATATCATCGCTGGTTTGGGCGTTTCCATGCGTGCTACTGCAGCACCAGTACTGGCTGTATGTATCAGTATCCTGCTGGCCTATGCACTGGCTGGCTTGTACGGTATTGCCATTGCCGCAACGGCCATGTTATCCATGACAGGTATCATCGTTGCACTGGATGCTTATGGTCCAATTACCGACAATGCTGGCGGTATCGCCGAAATGTCTGAAATGCCAGATTCTGTTCGCGCCATTACCGATCCGCTGGATGCCGTAGGTAACACCACCAAGGCAGTAACCAAGGGATACGCGATTGGTTCCGCCGGGCTGGCCGCTCTGGTACTGTTCGCCGATTATACCCATGCACTGGAACATGCAGGTCACACGCTGACTTTTGATCTTTCCAATCATATGGTCATTATCGGCCTGTTCATTGGCGGCATGATTCCTTACCTGTTTGGTGCCATGTCTATGGAAGCTGTCGGCCGCGCTGCCGGCTCCGTCGTAATCGAAGTGCGTCGTCAGTTCAAGGAAATCCCTGGCATCATGGAAGGAACGGCCAAGCCGGATTATTCCAGAGCTGTCGATATGCTGACGAAAGCAGCAATCAGGGAAATGATGACCCCGTCGTTGTTACCCGTACTGATTCCTCTGCTGGTTGGTGTTATTCTGGGTCCTCAGGCACTGGGAGGTGTATTGATGGGATCCATCATTACCGGTCTGTTCGTAGCGATTTCCATGACCACGGGTGGTGGTGCTTGGGATAATGCGAAAAAACATATCGAAGATGGTCACTTTGGTGGCAAAGGCAGTGAAGCTCACAAAGCATCAGTTACAGGTGATACTGTTGGTGATCCTTACAAGGATACCGCTGGCCCTGCGATCAATCCATTGATCAAGATTATCAATATTGTTGCATTATTGATTATCCCATTGCTGTAGATTAGTTTTTACCCAATAAAAAGCACACTCGAAGGTGTGCTTTTTATTTTTGGACGGTGGCTTGTACTCAAAAGCACGGACCCGCGTTCAATCTTCGATCATACTCTTCAATTTACCCACGTCGAGAATGTGCAGCTCTTGACCCTTACGCAAGATAATTTTCTCGTTTTCCAGATAATTCAACTCCCGTGTAACCGCTTCGCGGTGTGTACCGATCAGGCATGCGAGTTCAACATGCGTCGGCGCAGTTGTGATTACAGCCCGATTATCGCTCACTGACGTTTGCGATTCAGCCAGATGAAGCAATTTCGCTCGAACCCGATTGGGTACCTTCAGCGTGTCTGACTCGATGACTCGTTCGGTAAGGCGCCGAATCTGTCCAACCAGTCTCTGCAATATGTTCATAGCAATCTGACGGTTGTTAAAAATCAACTCTTGAAAAGCGAGTGAAGAAATCGAACCCAGTAAGCAATCGGTTTTGGCTACAACCATAGCGGACCTGGAACGGCCATCGATGGCAGTCAATTCACCGAAGATCTCACCCGCGGGCAAATCACATAAAATGACTTCCTTGCCCGATATCGAATAATAATTCACTCGCACCACACCTTGAGCAGCGAAATATACACTGTTGGAATCATCGTGATAGCGAAGGATTGCCTCTCCTGCATCAAATTGATACCAATAACAGACTTGTGAAATCGCCTCCAGATCATAAAAAGTCAATCCTTTGAATTCTTTGATGACTTCCAGTAATTCACAGGCATTTTCCGGCAATATGTGTCTCATCTTTGCTTCCTAACCTTCCGAACCGGTCCAGATTTGAGCCGACCCGATTCATAAATTTGACTACCGATCAGCAGTATTGAATTTCATATTCAATACCGGAAGAACTGTTTCACGTATCGATGATAAATTGAATCTGAAAAAAACAAAAATAATTTGACCTTAGAAGCCGCGATGCTTTTGATCGAGTGTGGTATAAATAGGAATGAATACAACCATACAAAGAAACAGAAAATAATGCTGTTGTGGTCGACATACACTCCAATTCATTCCAATTTCAATAATAATGAGGTCTATACATGAAGGTATTCGGACAATTCATTTTAGTACTGTGGTTTGGTTTCTTTTTATCCATGCAGGCTCACGCCAGCGAGGAAATCACCAGTGATATATATGTAAATCGGGCTGGAACCAAAATCATAAGCGGAATAGCCAATGTTGCCACCGGATGGATGGAGTTACCCAAAAATATTTCATATTGGAGTGCCAAGAACGACAGCTTTATTATCGGCTTACCCGAGGGACTGCTATGGGGGGTATACCATGTAGCTGCCCGTACTGGTAACGGCGCACTTGATTTCATTACCTTCTGGCTTCCCACTTTTCCCAGTCCTGATCCAGTTTTCGTTTGGGAACAACCATCGAAACTGTCTGACTATCAAGCATTGAGAATGGGAAGATGAGAATTATCCGCCCAAGAATAAAAGCAAGGCAGTGACAGTAAAAAAACAACGATAATCCGATCAATATTAAGGTTTGGTCAAAAAGTATTATACAAACGCCGATTCACAGCTTATATTGATTCATGTGTATAGCAGCAGAATTAATAGAAGGAAATTAAATCATGGCGTTCTCCAATCCAATCCCAAGCCCTGTATCTAGCAATAGCTATATCAATGGTTTACTTTGGGGAAAGCACTGGAATGACCCAGCCAGCGGTACACGTTTAAGCGTTTATATCGCGGGCCAACAAGGCAATGAAACATTCGACTTTGGCGGTATTCCGGTAACAGCCCATACTGTATCTCAAGAAATCATTGCATTCCGGAATGCAATGCAACTCATTGAGAATATATGCAATATAGATTTCATTGCTACAAACAGTCAAACGAATGCCGATCTTATCCTAGGTGCAGTTAATAATATTGATGCCGGAGGGGGTCTGGGCACCTCGGTTCCCCCTGGGGAAGATACAGGCCCCGTCAAAAGTCAACAAGGTTCGGTAATTATCAATTTCGATAGTTATTTTTCTACGGATTACTCCAGCCTGCAACCCGGTGGATATGATTTTGCGACTTTCATTCACGAGCTTGGACATGCCATTGGATTAAAGCATCCGCATGATTCGGGCGGGGGAGGCAGGCCAAATTTTCCTGGTGTCACCTCAGCATTTGACGATTATGGGGATTTCAACCTCAACCAGGGTGTTTTTACCATGATGTCTTACAATGATGGCTGGAAAACTGCACCCTCAGGACCACTCGATCCCTCCAGCACTTCTGGTTACGGCTACGAAGGCACGCCGATGGCTTTTGACATTGCTGCATTGCAATTTCTCTATGGCGCAAATCCCATTTTTCATTCTGGAAACGATCTTTACACACTCAGCGCCGTCAATGCAGCCGGAACTTTTTATTCATGCATATGGGATACAGGGGGAATCGACACCATCCAGAACACCACCGCGTCCAATTCCATCATGGACTTGCGTGCTGCAACGCTCCAGCATGCTGCAGGTGGAGGTGGATTCATCTCATTCGTCCATGGAATCAATGGTGGTTTCACCATTGCCAATGGTGTCACGATTGAAAATGCAACCGGGGGAAGCGCTATCGACAACATTACTGGTAATGCTGCTGCCAATACATTGAGTGGCAATGCCGGAAATGATCGAATCAGTGGATTGGGCGGAGCAGATAAAATCAATGGCGGTTCCGGAGCTGACATTTTGATAGGCGGAGGAGGTGCAGATGATTTTGTTTATACTGCAACCACCGACAGCGCTAACAGCCAGTTCGACACCATCAATGACTTTGTACACTCCCTGGATGATATCGATGTTGCGGCAATCGATGCAAATGGTCCGGCAGCTGGCAACGCGGCCTTCACATTCCTTGGAAAATCAGCATTCACCGGTGCAGGTGCCGAAATACGGTATTTTAAAAATACCGTTCAAAATTTCACCAATGTACAAGTCGATATTGATGGCAATAAAATCGCAGACATGACCATTCACCTGACCGGTACCATCAATCTTGGTGTTGAGGATTTTATTTTATAATTCGTTTATTCAATACGCTTCGGAAAATACTGACTGATTGCGATTACTTGACACGTCAGAACCGGATTGCTCCAAATCAGCTCAAGCTACATTCTGATACAGTAGGGATGACGTGTGTTTCATTTGGTAAGTTCGGTCAATTGTGGCAAACTCCAGCCATTCCACAAATTAAATAATTTATTACCGGTAAACATCCGTGTCTCCCTACGAACTTTTCATTGGCTTACGGTATACACGTGCCAAAAAACGCAATCACTTCATTTCATTCATTTCGTTGATCTCCCTGATGGGAATCACGCTTGGCATGACCGCACTGATCACCGTGATGTCGGTCATGAATGGTTTCCAGAAGGAAGTTCGCTCGCGTATCCTGGGTGTTGCATCACATGTTCAGATCGGCAGCATCCACGGAAATCTGAATCACTGGCAGCAAACTGCACAGGAGGCCTCCAAACACCCAGCAGTCGAAGCTGCTGCTCCGTACGTCAATGCGCAAGGCATGCTGTCACACAATCAGGTGGTGCAAGGCGTTGTCGTGCGTGGCATTCTCCCTGCGCTAGAAGACAAGGTGGCCGATTTTTCCAGAACCATGGTTAGCGGCAAACTCGAAGATCTGGTACCGGGTGAGTTTGGTATCGTCATTGGCATGGAACTGGCTCGCACGCTGGGAATCTTCGTCGGGGACAAAATCGTCCTCATCTCCCCGCAAGGTCAGGTCACTCCCGCCGGTATCCTGCCGCGGCTAAGGCAATTTACCGTCGTCGGCATTTTTGAAGTCGGTCATTTCGAATACGATTCGGGATTGGTACTGATACATATGTTTGACGCACAAAAACTGTATCGCATGGAAAATGACGACGTATCCGGCGTGCGTTTGAAACTCAAGGATCTGTTTCAGGCTCCCCAAGTCGTGCAGGAATTGCCGGCATTGCTGACTTCCGACCACTTCATCAGTGACTGGACGCAGCAGCACGCCAATTATTTTCGCGCTATCCAAATCGAGAAACGCATGCTGTCATTGATTCTGGCGTTAATCATCGCTGTTGCTGCATTCAATATCGTTTCCACACTGGTTATGGCCGTTACCGACAAACAATCCGATATCGCCATTTTGCGCACCCTTGGTGCAAGCCCTCGTAGCATCATGAAAATCTTCATCGTACAAGGAACCTTCATCGGTGTGTTCGGTACCATTCTTGGTGTTGCTGGCGGAATGCTGCTGGCATATAACGTGGGCGAAGTCGTCGCCTTCATCGAAAGCTTGTTCAAAGTGCAGTTTTTGTCACGCGAAGTGTATTACATCAGCAAGATTCCAACCGACCCACAAATATCCGATATCACGACAGTCGCCGTGACATCGTTCATTCTAAGCCTGCTGGCGACACTCTACCCCAGCTATCGTGCCTCCAAGGTCAATCCCGCGGAGGCCTTGCGCTATGAGTGACATCGTCATTGCCTGCCGTGAACTGTACAAACAATTTTCCCAGGGCAACCAGATCGTCTCCGTTCTCAAAGGAGTCAATCTCGATCTGGCACGGGGAGAAATACTCGCTATCGTTGGCACGTCCGGTTCCGGTAAAAGCACGTTATTGCACGTGCTGGGTGGATTGGATGCCCCAACCAGTGGAGAAATCCGCATTCTGGATCAGGACATCGCCAAAACCAGTGAGGAGCAGCGCTGCCGGTTGCGTAACGGCTCGCTGGGATTCATCTATCAATTTCATCATTTATTGCCCGAATTCAGCGCCCTGGAAAATGTTGCCATGCCGTTGCTGATTCGCCGCCTGGCGACACAAGACGCCTATGATCGTGCTGCCGATATTTTGCAGCAAGTCGGACTGGGTCATCGTCTGACGCACACCCCAGGCGAGCTATCCGGAGGCGAGCGCCAGCGCGCTGCCGTTGCCCGTGCCCTGGTCACCAATCCCGCGTGCATTCTGGCCGACGAACCTACCGGCAATCTGGATCGGCACACCGCCGAAAGTGTTTTCGATTTGATGCTGGAACTGAACCAGAAAATCAACGCCAGCCTGATCATTGTGACCCATGACACACAGCTTGCACATCGCGCTCAACGCATAAAGCAATTGATCGATGGCGTGTTATGCGATGTTTCCGAAGTACCCTAGCCCACCGATCTCTAATTACTAATTCCGAATCTGAATGCGCACCCTGTTCACATATATCATGGTCTTTCCGCGGCGCAGCGCATTTGTTTTACTGGCGCTGCTAATTGCAGGAATAGCAGAAGGACTGAGCCTGACCGCTTTGTTGCCACTTATATCCATTGCCGTCGGCGAGTCGGATAGTTCGAATGATTCCGGTGTCGGCCGGTTTATCGAGAATGCACTACAAAACATCGGTATCGAACCGGCACTGGATACGATCCTGATCATCATTGTCGGCGGGATGTTTTTTAAAGGCATCGTACTCTTATTGGCCAACCGGCAGGTAGGATATACCGTTGCACATGTAGCTACCGCCTTGAGGCTGGATTTGATCGAAGCCCTGCTGGCCAGCCGATGGCAGTATTATCTGCGACAATCCGTAGGCTCACTGGCGAATTCCGTGGCTACCGAGGCATACCGTGCCGCCAACGGGTTTGAACATAGCGTCAATGTTCTGGCACTGGCCATCCAGGTCATCGTTTATGCAATTGTGGCGCTGTTCATTTCCTGGGAAGCCACGCTGGCCTCCCTGTTTATCGGCCTGTTTCTGCTGATTGCCCTCAATCGCCTGGTCAGTGCAACACGTCGCGCCGGTAACAAACAAACACACCTGCTGCGGGATCTGCTCGCCTATCTGTCCGATGTACTCAGCTCTGTCAAATCCCTCAAGGCCATGGCGCGCGATAATGTGGCCGATGCCATTCTGCATGAACAGACACAATTCCTGGAAAAAGCGACACGGCGCGAAGTCATGAATCGCGCCGCCCTGACGGCATTGCAGGAACCGATACTGGCCGCCTTGACTGCCAGTGGTTTGTACATTGCCCTCGTGATATGGGAATTATCACTGCCGGAAGTCATGCTGATGGTTTTTCTGCTGACCCGGATTCTGGGATTACTCAACAAAACACAACGCCGGCACCAGCAGCTGGTCGCACAGGAAAGCGCTTTCTGGGCCTTGCGCAAAGCAGCGGAAGACGCGCGTGCAGCAGCGGAACGGGCAACGGGGACATTGCAACCGCAATTGCAGCAGGGTATCACGCTGGATCACGTGAAATTTGATTATGGTCAGAAATCGATATTCAAGGACCTGAACATCACCATACCGATCAATACGTTCACTGCAGTCATGGGACCCTCCGGGGTCGGCAAGAGCACACTGCTGGATCTGCTGTGCGGACTGACCGAACCTCAATCGGGAGAAGTACAAATCGACGGTGTATCATTGCACGACCTCAATTTGCGTCAGTGGCGCCACATGATCGGTTATGTTTCGCAGGACACGATCCTGCTGCACGATAGTGTGATGAACAATATTCTGGTTGGCGAGCCCGCATTGACAGCGGAAGATGCCGAACGCGCACTTCGTCAGGCCGGCGCCTGGGAATTTGTCAGCGCCTTGCCGGACGGATTGCAAACCGTCGTGGGCGAACGTGGCGGTTTACTCTCCGGAGGTCAGCGACAACGCATCGCGATTGCACGTGCGCTGGCACACAATCCATCGTTCCTGATTCTCGATGAACCCACCAGCGCACTGGATCCGGAAAGCGAACAAACCATCTGCGAAACGTTACAGCAATTGTCCAACAGCCTCACCATCATCGCCGTTTCGCATCAACCCGCTGTGATCAATGCAGCAGATCGCGTTTTCATTTTATCGAATGGCGTAGCGGAATTACTGTCGCAGGATTCTGTACCATCACCATGACTGTAAGCCTGAGGATGACAGCGAAGAAGATGGTCAGGATCATGGAAAACGGGACGAAAAGTAATTAAACCGGAATTTCATCATCCCATGCTTTAATCAATACTCCGTCTTACAGCAGAACCGCACTGATTACCTGGAAATCGATCCCGGAAAAGTCATAGCATCAAATGCCAGAAAGCCAGTCGATACCACTCCATAAATGACAGACCCAGCATGACTACACCAGCAAGCAACAGGATCCACGCCAGTTTGAAATGAATTGTGGTGGTTTATTCATTTCGTAAATAATCAAAGTATCTGCGACTGCACATCGACATGCGCTTTCCGGCTTGGAAACACATCCAGGCGGCGTGGCGTAATGAATACTTCGTCGCCCTTCACCAGTTGTAATTCGCGAAAGCGCTCCTTGCTCAGCTCAACCTGGATCGGTGTAATATCCACGTCATCCTTGCGCACCAGTTCGAGACGTACGATGGGTCCCACAGTCAGAACATGCACGACCAGTGCAGATATTGCTGCGGCGCCACTAGCCGTACGCTCGACTTCGATTTCATGGGGGCGGACATAAGCTACTGCGGCTTGCTCTTCGGCTTCAGCATGCTCGGGAGCTTCCAGTTCGATATCACCGATCCACGCCCGACCACGATGCAGCCGGCTATGAAACAGATTTACATTACCCAGAAATTCGTACACGAAAGGGCTGGCGGGTTGTTCGTACACTTCGTCTGGCGTACCAATCTGCTCGATACGCCCCTCGTTCATGACCACCACACGATCCGCGACTTCCAGTGCTTCTTCCTGATCATGGGTTACGAATACACTGGTGATATGCATATCGTCATGCAGTCGCCGCAACCACGACCGTAATTCCTTGCGCACCTTGGCATCCAGGGCACCGAAAGGCTCATCCAGTAGCAATACTTTGGGTTCCACTGCCAACGCGCGTGCCAACGCAATCCGCTGCCGCTGCCCGCCCGAAAGTTGATGCGGATACCGATCCGCCAGCCAGTCCAACTGCACCAGATGCAGCAATTTCATGACACGATCACGTATCTCGTCGTTGGAAGGCCGGAATTTTTTCGGCCGCACTCGCAATCCGAATGCAACGTTCTCGAAAATCGTCATATTGCGAAACAGCGCGTAATGCTGAAAAACGAAACCAACCTGACGTTCGCGCACGTGCTGATCGGTTGCATCCTCGCCATGAAACAATACTTGCCCGCTATCCGCAGTTTCCAGCCCGGCAATGACCCGTAGCAGCGTGGTTTTACCCGAACCGGAAGGACCGAGCAAAGCCAGCAATTCGCCCGAATGCACTTGCAAACTGACATTGTGCAGCGCTGTAAATGTGCCGAACTGCTTGGATAGATTCAAAACTTCAATACTCATTCGTGACCTCGTTGTTGATGTTGTCGATTACGAAATTCAATCAGTGTTTTCAAAGCCAGTGTCACCAGAGCCAGTAATGCCAGCAGTGAAGCCACGGCAAATGCGGCGGCGAAATTGTATTCGTTGTAAAGGATTTCCACGTGCAGCGGCATGGTATTGGTACTGCCACGAATGTGGCCGGATACGACCGAAACCGCTCCGAATTCACCCATTGCCCGTGCGTTACACAAAATGGCGCCGTAGAGCAGGCCCCATTTGATATTCGGTAAAGTAATCTTGAAAAAAGTTTGCCAGCCATTTGCGCCCAACACCACGGCAGCTTCCTCCTCTTCCGTACCCTGCGCCTGCATCAGCGGAATCAATTCCCGGGCGATGAAAGGCACCGTGACGAACACCGTTGCCAGAACAATCCCGGGCACAGCGAAAATGATTTTGAAGTCATGCTCAGACAGCCACGGCCCCAGCCAGCCTTGCAGGCCAAAAACCAGCACATAAATCAAACCCGAAACGACGGGCGATACCGAAAAAGGCAGATCGATCAGAGTGATCAGCAGATTCTTGCCACGGAATTCAAACTTGGCAATGGCCCAAGCAGCTGCAATGCCGAAGATCATATTCAAAGGCACAGCAATGGCAGCCACTGTCAATGTCAACTTGATGGCTGACAGGGCATCGGGATCGGTGATCGCCGCCACATACACCTCCACTCCTTTCTTGAAAGCCTCATAAAAAACGGAAATCAGTGGAATGAATAGAAATAGCGTCAGAAACAGCAAGGCGATGCTGATCAGCGTCCAGCGCACCCATCTCGGTTCCTGCGTTGCATGCTGCTGTGCAGCAGGGGACAGGGAGGGGAAAGTTATGGTTGTCATCTTGACCTCAGGCTTTGCTACTGCGTTGCCGACTCCACCATTGCAACAGGTTGATGATCAGCAACAAGATAAAGGAAATAACCAGCATCACCACGGAAAGTGCCGTAGCACCCGCGTAATCGTATTGTTCCAGCTTGGTGATGATGAGCAGCGGTGTGATTTCGGAAATCATCGGCATGTTTCCGGCAATGAAAATTACCGAACCGTACTCACCGATCGCCCGTGCAAATGCCAACGCGAATCCGGTCATCAGTGCCGGAAAAATTGCCGGAAATATCACCCGCGTAAACGTTTGCCAACGATTGGCGCCCAGCGTCGCAGCGGCTTCTTCCAGTTCGGCTTCGACATCTTCCAGAACCGGCTGCACCGTACGCACGACAAAGGGCAATCCGATGAAAGTCAACGCCACAAAAATTCCCAATGGAGTAAAAGCCACCTTGATACCCAGTGGCTCGAGATACTGGCCTATCCAGCCATTGCCGGCATACAGCGCGGTCAGTGCGATACCTGCGACGGCGGTGGGTAAAGCAAAGGGCAGATCCACCAAGGCATCGACGAATTTCTTGCCAGGAAAGTGGTAACGCACCAGCACCCACGCCACCAGCAAGCCAAATAGCGCATTCACCAAGGCTGCGGCAAATGACGCACCGAAAGTCAAACGATATGACGCCAGCACACGCGGTGTCGTAACAATGGACCAGAAATCGGGCCAACTGAGTTCCGCTGTGCGTATGAATGCAGCCGATAATGGAATCAATACGATCAGGCTCAGATAGAGCAGGGTAAAACCCAATGCCAGATTGAAGCCCGGCAAAATGCTATGTTGTTTTAGTGGATACATTGCACACTCCTGTATGTCACGGTCATGGCTTGGAATTGACAGTCGAATCAGCCAATTCCGAAATAGGTAATAATTCGGCTTCTTTAATCAGGTTTTGCGGTTTGCCGATCAAATTGCCTTGCAAATAATCTGCCTTTGCCCTGATGGCTGCGGACAATTGTGCTGGCGTTTCCACATCTCGCACCAGCAAACTGCCGCCATAGCTGTGTATCGTATCCACCAGCGCGGCAACGGCTTCATGCCGCTGCAGATCGCCCGCTTCGATCCGCACGAAATCGGGATACAGACTGCCCAGCTCAGTCATCCAGTCAATCCGGCTGCCGGTATAGTTGGCGGCAATACGGTAGCCTCGCGAGCGATAGTTGGTAATCACATGCTGTAGCAATTTCCAGTTACGGTTGACGATGGCCGGAATCTCGATCACCACCTGCGAGGTTCTCACACCGATCAGATCGAGAAAATTCTCGAAGGCCCGACCGTGATCGTCCTTGACGCTTTCCAGTAAACGGGGATGAACATCAACAAACAACACGGTGTTTGCCTTGGAAGTATTGTTGAAATAATAATTTAAGGCATGAATGGCCCGGCATAGCCGATCCAGATCGATCAGTTGCTCATCCTTCGATGCCAGGGCAAAAACCTGCCACGGCCATAATGCAACCTGTCCATGAGCCTTGGAGCGTACATAAGCTGCGTGCCCCAAAGTGATGCCCTGATCAATACCCCAAACCGGCTGAAACACACTGGTCAATTCGCATTGATAAAACTGGCCGCTGATCCAACCCTTTTCGTCTCGTTTGAGTGCGTAATCCGTAGCGGATTGAATCAGCTCGAATTCGTTTTTGATACTGGTATTGATGCCGGTTTTATTCATGAAATACTCCTTCATTTATGGATCGTGCGATCCACATTATTCATCAGGCATTAGTGCAATCTCCGAATAGGTTTGGGGGTACGACAGGCATAAGGACAACAACCCGTTGCATCAGCCAGCTCCTCGTTTTGTATCAGCTTGTGTTTCAGCTCGTTGACCGAGCGATGGCAATACAGCAGGGGAATCTTGTTGCGATTCGCTTTTTCCTTCACAGCATGCGCCAGGCTATGGCTGACATAATCGCACACCGGTACGACCAGCTTGGTTTCATTGGGTAGTGCCCGCTTGCCATATCCTTTTTTGCGACCATTCCAGTGCTCGACCTGTACATTGCGCTTTGAGGCGATCAGTTGCTTGAACGAACTGACATAATCCCCACCGACTATCAGAACTGTCATCATTTATCCTTTGCTAGAAAAGCAAACCCGATATGACCAGGCTATTGCTTCAAGTAAATCTGATCGAATGTGCCGCCATCGGCAAAATGCGTTTTATGCGCATTTTTCCAGCCACCAAAAGCCTCATCGATTTTGAATAATTCGATCTGCGGAAACTGCTTGATATATTTCTTGGAAACTATTTCATTGGTAGGGCGGTAAAAATGCTTGGCTGCAATTTCCTGACCTTCTTCCGAATAGAGATATTCGAGATAGGCTTCGGCAACCTGACGTGTACCGCGTTTATCAACGACTTTATCCACGATAGCGACGGGTGGTTCAGCAAGCACGCTCAATGACGGTACGACGATTTCAAACTTGTCCGCACCATATTCCTTGAGGGCCAGAAAAGCCTCGTTTTCCCACGAAATGAAAACATCGCCGACGCCACGCTCGACGAATGTCGTGGTCGATCCACGAGCACCTGAATCCAGAACCGGAACATTTTTGTAAATATCCCTGACGAAATCCTGTGCCTTGTCTTCACCAAAGCGGCGTTTGCCATATTCCCATGCCGCTAGGTAATTCCACTGCGCACCACCGGAAGTTTTCGGATTTGGCGTGATGACAGAAACACCCGGACGCGCCAGATCATCCCAGTTTTTTATTCCCTTGGGATTGCCTTTGCGCACTAGAAAAATGATCGTCGAAGTGTATGGTGTGCTATTGAGCGCCAGACGTTTTTGCCAGTCTTCGGGTAACAGCTTGGCCTTTTCGGCAATGGCATTGATATCATTGGCCAGCGCCAGTGTAACCACATCGGCTTCCAATCCATCGATAACGGAGCGCGCCTGCTTTCCGGAACCGCCATGTGATTGCTTGATGGACACAGCTTCCTTGGTTTTTTCCTGCCAGTGTTTGGCAAAAGCTTTGTTGAATTCCTGATACAGTTCCCGCGTGGGATCATAAGATACATTCAGCAAGGTTTTTTCTGCCACTGCATGCGCACTGGTCAACAAGCTCGTCGCTAACAGGGTGGTGGTAAGCCAATTTCTGATTTTCATGATGATTCTCCAAAATTCAATAAAAAGGGTTATAAAAGACTGATGAGTACTTCGAAATATATAAAGTCGGTGTCACCTGAGCGTTGATCGGTGCAAGGCTCTTTATTTAACACAGCGCAAGAAGTTGCAGCGATACGATTCTTTACGAATTCACCGGCAGTGAAATGTGTATACCCGAGAATGGTGCTGATGCGTGAAGTAGGCTGATAGCGGATACGTCCTTCAAATGAGTGGCCGGCAAAGTCACCGCTTTTACCAGTACGATCACGATTAAACCCTGGATCCTTGATTGTATTGCTAATATTGCCATCAAGAGTATCAAACATACGATCAGTGCTACTGGCTAACCAATAACCGCCATATCCCAACTCAAAACCCAGCTTTTGTGTCGGGCTGAATTCAAACCGGATTTTAGGGGCTTTCAAGTTCTCATAAATGACATAGTGATCGGCTGACCAGGGACGGGCAAATCCGAAGAAACGATCAAAACGGTTATCGACATTATCATTGGGATCCTTGTCACCACTGGCATATCCGTAAAACAGACCTAATCTCGGTTTCCAGGAATGATTGAATGTTTTTCCTACTTCAACGGTATAACCCTGAGCATCTTGTCTGCGTGGCCCACTAAATCCTAGCTGATGGTTATAGCTGACATCGTAGTCAAACCAACTTCCAACATTCCCGTATGCACGAAATCCAGGCATGTGGATTTCCCGATCTAGCTTATTGGTCGCTGTAAAACCATTAGGGTCAGCCGTTTGTTTTTGTCCCAAATAATAAGGTTGAATGGTGATAATGTCTGACCATCTTCGCCATGTAGCGATTGCACCAAATGTCCAAAGGTGATCATTAGCTTCGTCAAATCTGGTTTGTAAGCGTCGTACCGGCTGCATGCCAAACAAATCCAGTTCCCAGTCATTGGCTTCCCGGCCTAAATTAAGACGAAAACCTTCAAATGAATTGGTCGTGTTGCGCCACTCGTTACGTGCAATGAAGCGCCGGTCAGTTGCTTCATAGGCAAATCGACCAACCCGGAACCGGATCGGCCGGTTATTGCCACGATCATCGGCACCAAGAGCACTCTTGAAATAGAGTTCACCATAAGCATTGATCAAATCGAACTCATTCCTTTCCTGGTCGGTTGATACAAATCGGTTGTTATAAACTCGGGAATCCTGAAATTCGACTGCAAAGCGAAACGGATCGAGAATATCCCTAATCCCTATCCATGCGCGATTACGTAGAAAAAATGGATCATCATTACCACCCTCAATACGCCGAATATCGTTGTGGCGATGTTCATAGCGCATCCGTGATTCAAAGCCGATATCCAGCCAGGTAATATCCTTAAAAGCTTCGACGCCGATATCACTCAGGCGGCGTACATATCGTGGCGGATCGGAATCAGGATTGGTGGCATAGCTGTTTGAGCGCCGATGATAACTAGTAGACTGATTACTGGCTTTCGGCACAATGGCTGGCAAAGATTTTTCCTGATCCAACGGTTTGGATCGTGTGGCTGAGTTATCCGTTGAGGGCTTGGCCGTTTCATCGGACATCTGCTGAACCAATTGCACAACATTCTGTTGCATAGCCTGAAAATCCAGAAATTTTTTATCTCCTGCTGTTTCTGTGGATGCTCTTGCTGAACCTGATGCAATCGCGCCCGCTACCGCCACATGTAATAACAACTTCAAGGACATTTCAAAAAACTTCACCATTGTTCTCCTGAATGATCCCTCCAGCAATCTGGTTGGGTCACCGTTTATTTTTATTCTGTAGCACCCCCTTTTTACGGGTCGGTGTTCTGCTTTCGCGATCAATCGAACTTGATCACCGGAATTGATTACCTGGATTCAAGATTTGGTTGCCTTGCGGACAGATCCACCCTGACTCAAGCGAATTTTCTCCCGACATTCGATTTGCATGACCTTACCTTCATGCACAACTACCTCGACCGATCCATATTCGATTGCTGCAATGGCCCGCAAAATTTCCTGGGCAATTTCCACCGGTACCCGTTTACTTGTATCTCTGATGGCAAGAGGTGCTTCTAAGTCTAATTGTGCGTTGGTATCCATCTACTTCACCTGATTGAAAAAAATATCAATAGGTGCGAACAATATCAGCTTTATGATATAAAAAAAAATAATATTTATTTAAATAAATATGCTTATTAGTTATATGTAATACGAAATAGTACTCAACCTGATTTCGTAAATTGATCCGGTACAAAATTTACAAGCGTATATGCTCTGGAATAGAAACCAGAAAACGATCGAAGAAATTTATGAAAAAACGAGACAGTAAAACGAAATCAAGCTAATGTTGCTTTGATTTTATTGACACGTGCTTCCCGCACTTTCGAATGAATCATGGCAGGAAGTGTTTTTGAATCGATATACTTTTGCTGCAATTCGAATGCAATGGAACCGGCATCGACACTCGTGGCAGCCGCTAAGGCTTTTTTCAGGTGCTCTGTTGGTGGATAAGGCTTGATAGCAAAACCTGGTCTTCCAAAAAAGTCGCTGGCACATGCCTGCAGAAATTCATCGAAGCGCTGAGGTTTACGATAGGCATCAACAGCCTGGAACATATCGGCAATTGTCGAAGGTTTGAGTTCCAGTGCACGATGCACATCACCATGATAGCGAGCAGTCAGTACCGCAAGATCGCGACAATCCCGAGGAATGCGGATACGCTCGCACATATTTTGCGTCAAGGTAACACTTCGGGCTTCATGACCAATATGGCGTGGCCACTCTGTAGGGGGAGTCGTGCCTTTCCCCAGATCATGCGTCAGCACTGCAAAACGCGTTGACAGGGAAAAATTTTTCGATGCAGCAAAATCGATAGCCAGCATGACATGTACACCCGTATCGATCTCCGGATGAGCATGTGCGGGTTGCGGCACACCAAACAATACATCGACTTCCGGCAGGATGCGCGCCAATGCACCACAGTCACGCAGGACATGAAACATTCTCGAAGGATGATTTTCCATTAATCCTTTAGAAAGCTCTTGCCAGACCCGCTCGGGGACCAGAGCATCAACCTCACCGTTATGCACCATCTCATTCATTAGCGTCAATGTTTCCGGAGCAATACGAAAACCGAAGCGTGCAGCAAACCGGGCTGCACGCAGAATTCTCACGGGATCCTCGGCAAACGCCGGACTGACATGACGCAAAATCCCGGCTTCCAAGTCTGCAACACCACCGAAAGGGTCGATGATGCTACCTGCCTCATCCTTGGCTATCGAATTGATAGTCAAGTCGCGTCGAGCCAGGTCTTCCTGTAGACTTACATGAGGTGAAGTGAATACCTCGAATCCTCTGTAACCACGAGAAATCTTTCGCTCTGTTCGAGCCAGGGCATACTGTTCTTGCGTAATCGGATGTAGAAATACCGGAAAATCCTTACCCACAGGACGGTAACCCAAGTACTCCATTTCTTCCGGAGTAGCACCGACAACGACATAGTCTTGATCTTTTACGGGCAGTCCCAGCAGCTCATCACGAACGGACCCACCCACCAGATAAATTTTCAATCGTTTTTAGTACCACAAAAATGAGTGTTTGAATGGATTACGACTTACCTTCAAAATTTTTGTACCAGGTATCATAGATTTCGTCGGACCAAAGTGATTTGATCCACACGATCACATCATCGACCTGTTGCTCTGTCAACTTTCCTTCCCAGGCTGGCATCGATCCGATTTCAGGCGGAGTACCTTTCAGAATGGTTTTCTTCAGTACCGCAGTCGAATGGTGCCAGGCATGTGCCGTGCTATCCAGTGGAGGCGGAGGATACTTGCCGTCTGCATTGGGTTTGCGCCAATCCGGTGTGCCTGCACCGGCAACACCGTGGCATCCGACACAATTGGCTGTATAAACAACCTCGCCCCGCTTGATCTGCTCCTTATCGAAATTACGTTCAATCAAGCCGGTTTTGCTATTGATTTGAGGTTTTCCAGTTAAGGCTCGCAACGCTGAAGAATCCGTGCAGCCTGAAACAGCAACGGCGACACCCAGCCACACAATCAGTTGTTTTATCATGTAACAAAACTATTACTTCAAACGCATCACGGAATTATTATCTTTTCCTGCATCCGGTTGTGGCGCTGGCTGTGTTTGCTCAGCTTTTTTGGCATAAGGATCATATCGATTATAGATCGTAGTATCCTTGCGCTCTTCATCACGCTCCTTGATCAGCAAAACATTGTAGGGATCACTACGAGCACCTTCCATACCTGGAGTGCCATGCGGCATATCCGGAACCGCCAGCCCCACTGCCTTGGGCTTTTCTTTCAGCAAGCGAATGATGTCCGCTGCAGGGACATGACCTTCGATCGCATAACCATTGATCAAAGCCGTATGACACGAACCCAGTGTACTGGATATGCCCGCTTTTTTCCTAGCCTCTTTATTTCCCACGTCATGCGTGTTGACAGTAAAACCATTATCACGCATATGATCCACCCATTTTGCGCAACATCCACAGGTTGGGCTTTTATATACTTCAACCGTAGTTGTGGCGGCAACCTGCGCTGCTGCACACAACATGCCCAATGCCATCATGCCGCTTGCAAAGCGACCCCCTACTTTTTTACTCATTTCTTCTCCACAATGATTGTTCCGCGCATCTTCTTGAAATGACCTGGCAACGGACAGGCATATTCAATAGTTCCTGCCTGCGCAAAATGCCATATTAACTCTTTCTGCTCACCCGGCTCAAGTTGCAGCAGGTGAGATTCAGTATGTTCCCTGTCTGGATACTTTCGCCGTACATGTGCAGCTTTTTTGAGATCTTCTTTGGAACCTATAAGCATTTCATGTTTTTTGTTACCCCCATTTTTGACGACAAAACGTATTGTCTCACCCTCTTTGAGGGTAATTTCATCAGGCAAAAATAGATTATCCACCTGCGTCAACTTGACCGTGCGGGATACCTGCTTGGCATCCCCTGGTTGACCTGTAACATCTGCTTCGCTTGAATTCTTGGAATCCGAGTATACATCTGAAGAAAGCAAGATGAATGTCACAAGTGATATAATCGTATCGAATTTACGCATAGGATTCTCCCGAAAAATTCCGAGCCTTAACCACCAATCTTTAGAATTCCGTCGTGCTAATTTGTTCCAAAAAACTTGTCTAAATTTTACGCACAAGTTATGACCTTAAGCCGAGCAATTCAAATTATTCTCGATAACTCAATCCGATAAATCATGCAAAAAAAGGAACAATACAACGCTAACAAGCTGCAAAAGCGGTTGCGGCGCCAAGTAGGAACAGCCATTGCGGATTTCAACATGATCGAGGCCGGCGATAAGATCATGGTATGCCTATCCGGTGGCAAAGACAGTTATACATTACTGGATATCTTGCGTAATCTCCAGTCTCATGCACCACTGCAATTCGAGTTAATTGCCATGAATCTGGATCAAAAACAACCTGGTTTTCCGGAGCAAGTGCTCCCCGAATACCTGACCCGCATCGGCATGCCCTTTCGTATCGTTGAACAGGATACATACAGTGTCGTGAAACGGGTCATTGCTGAAGGAAAAACCACTTGCAGTCTGTGCTCCAGATTGCGTCGGGGAGTACTGTATCGCGCCGCAAAGGAACTCGGCGCCACTAAAATTGCACTGGGCCATCATCGTGATGATATTCTGGAAACATTATTCCTGAACATGTTCTACGGTGGCAAACTCAAAGCGATGCCGCCAAAACTGGTCAGTGACGATGGCCAGCACATCGTTATCCGGCCTCTGGCATATTGCAAGGAAAAGGATCTGGAGGCTTACGCAGCCGTTGCCGATTTTCCTATCATTCCCTGCAACCTGTGTGGATCACAAAAAAATCTGCAACGCCAGGTCATCAAGGAAATGATGCAACTTTGGGACAAAAAATTCCCGGGTCGCCTGGAAACCATGTTTCGTGCACTGCAGAATGTACAGCTATCACACCTTGCCGATCCTGTCCGTTACGATTTTTACAATCTGAAAACACAGGACCAACCCGTGATCGATGGCGACATCGCATTTGATGAAGAAACTTTCGAACCCAATGTCGAAGAAATGCTTGCACCCATTACCGAGGAAACCGACGAAAATCGTTTAGCAGCGGGATGATCAGCGATTCCTCGCTCGCGGTATCAGTGGAACCCACTTAAATGTCACCACAACCAAAGCAGCAAAAACAACATAAATAAACGTTAAAACCACTTCCGGTACGGTGTAGAACATGATTGCATGCAGTCCGCGTTGTACGAAACTGGCGTCGCTTCCTGTTTGCCGCAAGACATTCTCCCACCGAGTTAGCGGACAAACGATCCCCATCAAGGATTCGATCACCACGAATAGAATCGAACCAAGATGCAAGCAACGAAACCATCGATTTCTTACAAATGCCCATCCCAGCCATGCTCCAAGCCAGATCAGCGGCAAACTGCCAACGACAAACGTGACATAGAGAAAATGCACGATAAGGATTACGTCTGCCAGTAACATGTCATCTCTCACCGCCTTATTCTTCGCGCACACCCCATTGCAACAAAATCAACCAAGCAATCAATAATCGCCTCCTACGGGATGAATCACCAGACGATTACGCACCAGCTTGGACATGGTAATGTTACGGCGCGCCATTGCCTTGTAACGTATTGACATTGATCTCGTAAGTTCTTAGTGCCGGTACATCCAGTATGGCCTCATGAATTCGGATGAAAATGGCCATTCGTTGTACTGCTCCTCCATTCCACCCGGCGGCTTGTGAGTGGCGATGCACCCTGTGACAAGTACAAGAACAATTACCGCGCCTGCTTGAAAAAAACGATTTTCTATCAAAAACATCTTATAACCCTCATCTTGTCCTGATAGACTCGCAAGTTGAACAGTGCAGTGCAGACAGCTAGCACCGTTCAACCTGCCTTTCTGCCTAATTACCCATCTTAATTGTAGTCTCCGGTACCTGGCGTGCGCATATCATTTCTGATGAACTTGATACCTCGGATGGATCGGGTTATCGAAATGGCTCTATCCATATCATCGCGGGAATTAACGATACCGCTTAATTCCACGACACCTTTCGTGGTTCGTACATTGATATCGAAGGGTCTCAGTGCAGGTTCATCCAGAATGGCTTCATGTACCTGTGTAGTTATCAGAATGTCATCATACTGTGCCCGCATATCAACTTGCGGCGTTCCCTTGGTTGCGCAACCCGAGAAAAGAACGAGTGCAATCAGTGTGGCAATAAAACGGCTATTCAATTCTGTCATGATAAATCTCTCCCAATGTTCGATGGAAAAATAACTTCACCACATTCATAGAAGAGCTTTTGCTTGACTACCTTGAATACTTCATTCAGATGTTTACGATGTCATTGATTTTTTGGTTAGTTTTAGCAAAAACAGAATGTGGCATCAACAAGGACAGAGTAGCTCGTGTGTCTGTATGCCTATACAAAGCATTCCATTCCTACCAACGATATTACCTGATTATCTTCAACCGAGACAACAAGTGAAATGCAGAGTGGATTTATGTTGAAGGTTGCGTTTGCGGTTGTTCTTTCAACAGAGGTATGACCAGTTTCTCAAGCTTTTTCAGGTTCACTCGACCGACATAGGTTTCAACGATCATGCCAGAGCGATTGATCACAACCGTATAAGGCAAAACCGACATCCGGTTGCCTGTTGCTTCGGCCAGCGACCAGGCATTCAATCCCCCAACCAGTACCGGATAGTTAATGCCGAATTCTTCACTAAACGTTTTCACCTTGTTGGCTTGATCCAGCGCAATCCCCAGATAAACCAAGCCCTGATCGTGAAATTTCTTCTGTGACTCGATAAATTCCGGAATTTCCTCCTGACAAGGTGTACACCAAGTCGCCCAAAAATTCACAACGATGACTTTTCCCTGCCACTGAGAAATGGCTTGGTTCTGTCCCTGCACATCGGGCAAGCTCGCCGAGAAAAGCGATTCTGCACTCAGCTTTTTTGCCTCACTGGCCATTTCATTTTGAACCCCTTCCTGCAATTGAGTACGAAAATAAAAACCAGCAGATATTGCGAGAACCGCTATACCGACGAAGATCAGAATCTGTATGAATTTTGACATTGTTACATCCTTGATTTGAAAATTACGGACGAATCAGTTTCTTGGCTTGATCATCCTGAACAAATATTAAATCATTACTGCATTCAATACCGTCAGAAAATCACTCTTATTCATAAAACCAATGACCTTGATATCCGGTACATCATTACCCTGGCGATCGATAAATAAAATTCCTGGCGGACCAAACAATTTAAACCGTTTGAGCAACGCTGTATCATCCGCCGTACCCTCAGTGACATCGATATGTAACAGCACGACATCCTTTAAACGCGAACGCACTTTGGTATCGGACAGCGTGAATCGGTCCATTTCCTTGCACGAAATACACCAGTCCGCATAAAACTTGACCATGATGTACTTGTCTCTGGACTGCTGGATCTGCTGATCCAGCTCCGCAACCGTTTTAATACGCTGGAAAGGTAAAGGTTCAATATCGGTAGCCATTCCAGCACCGGTGCCGGGACCTTCCGTACTAGCCAGACTGATCTTGGACAATGGTTGCAGAACATCGCGACTACCAGACAATACACCGATCAGCAAAGCAACACCCAGAAGCAGTGCAATGACACCCATTCCCTTCAGAAATTTCTGCAAGCCCGAGGCGCGCTCCGGTAGTGGATCAATAGCGTGCAAATAGATTGCCGAAATAATGAGCAGTGCCGCCCATAACAGCATATGCACCACCTCATTGATCACCGGAGAAATGATCCAGATAGCCACGCCCAACAGCAATGCACCAAAAAACCGCTTGATGGATTCCATCCATGCACCGGCCCGGGGCAGCAAGGCGCCCGCTGAAGTGCCGAGCAACAATAACGGCACCCCCATGCCCAGAGCCATCACAAACAATGCCGATCCACCCAACACTACATCGCGGGTTTGGCTGATGTACAGCAATGCACCGGCTAGTGGAGCTGCAACGCAAGGGCCGACAATCAATGCCGACAAGGCACCCATGCCAAACACACTGGTTAGATGCCCACCTTTGATCTGGCCTGCTTCCTCGGATAGCTTGGTTTGCAATGAACCCGGCAATTGCAGTTCATAAAAACCAAACATTGAAAAAGACAGCAAAATAAAAATCACGGCGAATGTTCCCAATACCCAGGCATTTTGCAGTGCCGCCGACAACATTGCACCGGATAATCCAGCCGCCACACCGGCAATGGCATAAGTAATCGCCATGCCCATGACATAAGCCAGCGCCAGAATGAAACCATGGCCTTTGGTGACTTGCTTACCGCGATTGGCAATGATCCCGGACAGAATCGGAAACATCGGAAACACACAGGGCGTAAACGCCAACAACAAGCCGATACCAAAAAAACCGCTCAGAATCATGACATAATCGCCGGTTTTGAACATCTGGTCGATCTTGTAGGCTTCGGTTTCAATGGCCGGAGCTTTGGATGACATCTGAAACAATTCTTTGGTCGCATCGGCCTCTGCTGCCACTGCCTTGCCACTCACCACATCTGCCACGGTATCCAGGGCTACTTTGACAGCTGGCAGGGTCAGATCAATCACTTTGCTAATCGGGGCGTAACATACACCGACCGGCTCATTGCAACCCTGATAACTCGCGGATAAAGATAGCGCTTCTTCTGTCCCGGGATCATCGCGCTTGAGTGAAATGACGGCCTGAATCGGACTGTAATAAACTTCAGTCTGACCAAATGTCTGGTCTTCCTTCATTTTCCCAGGCGGCAGAACGATTTTCTCGATCACGGCACCAGCCTGTTTGGGTTCGAAGGCAATTTTATCGCGATACAGATAGTAATCCTTCGCGGGTGTCAAAGTCGCAATCAGCGTATTACCATCCCGTGCTTCCACAACGATTTTAAACGCTTCATCAGGCGGTAGAAGTTCTTGCGGATTACTCTGTCCAAGGCTGATACCCAGCCCCTGCAGTTTCTTGAACAAGCTGGGTGATCCACCTTCCTGTGCAAAGACAGGCGTATTCACTAAACATAAAATCAGTAACAATAATTGGATAAATCGCATCGGTATTCAGTACTATTTAATCAGAAAGGGAAGTTTCATCGGAGATCCACTGCAAATAAGCTGGCAGTCCACCGCATATAGGAACCATGATCACTTCCGGAAGTTCATAAGGATGCATTAACTTGATCAACTGTTCAACCCGCTCAAAATGCTGGCGCCGGGTTTTGATCAGAACAGGAATTTCCTCCGCTGACTCAGTGGCACCCTGCCAGCGGTAAACCGAAGTACAGGCACCCAGGATATTGACACAGGCTGCCAGCCGCTGATCAATCAAGGCTTCAGCCAAGGTTATGGCAGACTTCTTGTCTGGTAAATTGGAAATGATCAATATTGCTTCCATATGCGTTACGCATTGATATTCAAATTGCAATTTTACCACTGCCAATCGGTATGATGGACAGACAACAGCGGCCATGCCGAACAGGCTGTGAATGCCTTGGCAATCAGCTTATACTTGTTACAGACAAATCAAGACCAATGAGGATTTAAATTATGAAAGGACTTTTCAATCTAGTTATCGCACTATCGATCATCACACCGGTGTCGATCTTTCTAGGTTACATCATCATGGATGAAGGCGATCAGTTTACTACCGAACATTACATGGTCACCACCCTGAGTGTCGTTCCGTTCATTTTTGCCCTGCTGGTCAAATTTCTGATGTCCGGTGTCGAAAAGGATAAAAAATAGCAAAACCGTGGCGAAATATGACTGTCTGAGATTGCTGTACGTCAAATCACACCGGATATCCTGACACTTGACAGTCGTCCAGTAAAAACTTCATCCCAATAAACCAATCTACTCTTCTTTTCACTTCATGTTCCGCCAATAGATCCGGTTCCGGCCGGTTTAACCTGCACCTATTTTTGAAAAGACAGCAAATTTGGCTTTGCCAATTCGGCTATATCTCAAACCAGCAAAAAAACTGGTTATACCCGCTTAGAAATTCAGGCCGATCCAGATTCATGGCAGCCCTTTGTTCAGGCAATTATCATAAAATTTAGCGAATCGCCATTAAGAAAATTACTGTTTGTTCGTTATCAATTCCTACAAACGGAAACCAGAAGGACTAAATACGAGCTATTTATTTACTTAGCCTGCAAATAATCAAGTCCAATTTGATAACAAAATTTTTACCGCGGAGAGATCCATGACATTACTAGATCGCATGAATATGTCACATAAATTGACCATCCTGACTTTGATGTTGGTGCTCATTGCAGCAGTACCGATGTCACTGTATATCCATAAAGTCAATTCCGATCTCGATTTTGTACAACGTGAAGTAGTCGGTACTCCACCAGTCATCGCCATGCAAAAAGTCATGCAATATTTGCAACAGCACCGTGGTACCTCGGCAGCACTATTGAACGGCAATGATTTGATGGCCGCACGCTTATCGGAAATTCAGGGTGAACTCGATAAAGCCATCGAAATAACCGATGCCAAATTAAAGGAAGCCAACTCCTCATCGCAAATCGTATTACGCTGGTCCGCTCAGAAACAACGTATCGGAAATATCAAGCAAGCTGTCATTGCACGCCAACTCAAACCAGCTGACAGCTTTGCACAACACACCACGCTGATTGCAGATCTGATACAAACCGGCGACGAACTTCTGGAAGCATCTGATCTGTTGCTGGATCCCGTCATTGGGACTTATTTCCTGATGAATGCCACCATGATCAATGCGCCAAAATTGACTGAATACCTGGGGCAAATGCGTGCGGTTGGTGCCAATTTACTTGCTAACGGAAATATAACCGATGAAGGTCGTACCAAACTGACAGGACTGATGAATAACGTCAACATGTTTTTTACAGAATTCACGCGTTATCTGGAAAAAGCCATGCAATCCGATGCTACCTTGAAGGCTACTTTGGGAAGCAAAGAGCAGGAATTGAAAATGATGATCGATAAAACCCTGCTCATGACCACCCAAAACCTGATCCAGGTAAAAGAACTCAAAATGTTGTCCAGTGAATATTTCACTGAATATACTCGAACGATCGACGGCATTTTTGCTTACAACACACTGGCAAATGACAACGGTTGTCATTTGC
>JAAEXZ010000018.1 GCA_017879645.1 Nitrosomonas sp. | reverse complement strand
AACCAGATTCTTGAACAAGAGAAAATCCCAGACGCCCTATGGTCGACGTTGATTCACATGCGCTGCCTGAAAGGGCTGAATCAGGAAGAACTGGTTCGTCTGCGGGAATATGCCACACTGTTTTTACACGACAAGCAAATTTACGGCGCCCATGCACTGGAAGTCACGCCCATCATGCAGGTAACTATTGCCACTCAGGCTTGCATTTTGATCCTCAACCTGAGTCTCGAGTATTACGAAAACTGGATTGAAGTCATCGTCTATCCCGGTGATTTCTTGCTGGATTACGAGTTTACCGACCAGTTTGGCATCGTGCATCATGTCCACGATGCCGCTGCCGGGGAAGCTTGGCAGAGTGGCCCGGTCATTCTGTCCTGGCAGGAAGTGGAGAATGGCGAGCATACGGGCCACAATGTCGTCATTCACGAGCTGGCACACAAAATAGACATGCTGTATGAAGGCGCCAATGGCTGCCCTCCATTACACACCAATATGAGTGCCCGCACCTGGCAGCGGGTATTCAGCGCAGCTTACGAGAACTTTTGCCGGCAAGTCGAACAGCAACAGGATACCGTGATTGATCCCTATGCCGCGGAAAATCCAGCGGAGTTTTTTGCCGTACTGAGTGAAGCTTTCTTTGAATCGCCGCTGGAGATTGAAACGCATTTTCCCGCCGTGTATGAACAACTTGCGCTGTTTTACCGGCAGAATACGGCTGCACGCTGGCGTTAAGGAGAATCTGAAAAATCAGTCCCTGAAATACCATGACAGCAGCATGCTGAAGCATCACCGCGACAAAACATAATGCCTGTATTCGCAATTGCCAACATGAATGTCCCGCAGCCGTTCATCGTCAACACCACCTTCGAAATGCGCGATGAACACACGCATGGTTTCTTCGTGAGCAACGATCAGCAACGCCTGATCGGATTGCGTGGTCAGCCAGTCGATAAAGCGCAGCACCCGCAGCTTATGATCCAGCAATGATTCGCCCCCGTTGGCACGCGCCCGGAGCGGGTCATGATTGGTCGCCGCAAAATAATCGGCTACCCGCCGACCATCAAAACCGGAGCGCACGTCAGACAGATCGGCATGGATTTCAATAGGCACGGCGTGGTGCCGGTTAATGATCTCCGCCGTTTCACGCGTTCGCGGCAACGGCGATACGAGAATGCGCTGCAACCTCACTGCGCGCAGAGCCAATGCTGCTGCCTGCGCTTGTGCCTACCCGACTTCCGTCAAATGCACATCGCGCTCCGGATCATCGTTGCATAAACCCAGATCGTTAAAATTCGTACATCCATGGCGCATGCAATAGATGTTCATCTCTAGCTACATTCCGATGTAAAAGCAGCTTTCTGAGTACCCGCATTACCCCGGCTTGCCATCCACTCGGGCTCGCCAGTATATTGGAGCAAAACGGAATGCCCACATGCCAAAACAACCCAACCAAACCAACGCGGCCAGCAAGTAAAACACGGCTGCCATGGCGGGCACCAGATCTGCAACAATCCGAATGACTGCCGTCGCCTGGAAACCCAAAAACAGTAACCAGGTTGCGCGATCCAGTTCAAGAGGCCTCCCGGAGTGACCGAGTGTCACGCGCGAAGCCATGGCGAGGATCATGCCGGAAAAGAATCCAATACCAAGGGCATGCAATGGTGCGAGCCCGAACAGGAGATTGCCCGATACAAAATAAATCACGCTTTGCAAACCATACAGCAACATGGCGATGCCGAACCAGGCAAAAGAGATGTGCAGTACCGCCAGCAAGCTCATCTGGAAGCTGCGCTGCAATTCCCAGCGATAGGACAGATAAGCTGCACAGGCCAGCAATGGAAAATCAACCAGCCACAAATAGGCCACCAGTCCCAGAAACTGCAGACAGGCGTGTATGATGATACACGCCAGCATCAACCACAGCATCCAGAAGGGTCGAACCATTTCGTAGTTGTCCAGTACCCTGCTGGAAAAGAAGGGAATCATACGATGCGAAACGGTCAGTACGATCGGTAGCAAAAACAGCCAGAGACCGGCCTGCCGGGCAAAATCCAGAAGCATGAAGTGTTCAGATACCAACCAGAACAGATAAGCGGCCACGCCAAACCAGCCCATCAGCAAAGCCGCACTGGTCACACGAGCGTGGCGCTTGTCCTGTGCCGGTGTCGTCAGCAGGATACGGAACAGCACATATACCGCCACACCCCATCCAGTCAGCATCAATTCCACCCCCAGGATGACCAGCAATTTGTGCGTCAGCAGTCCGGCATAAACCAGCACCACACCGGCAATCATCAATAAGCCGGTAGTGACGTATTCCCTTGCTTTGACCTTCTCGCCGTTCATCCAGTTTGGATAGGTGGTGAACAGGAAGCCAAAAATGAAAAATGGAAAAAAACCGTAGACCATCAAAAACGCATGTACCCAGGTTGGCGCAACCGTCCACTGGGTCGCCGCACCAGCAAACCCATAACGCCCGCTCAGATCGAAAATCCACCACAGCACAGCCACGACACCCTGCATCGCACCGAACAGGAACAAACTGCGGTGCGGTGCTGCCGTCATGTGATCAAAAACAGTCTGTTGCTTACTCATTGCATATCCTCAAATGAAAATCCATTCATAATTCACCAAACTATCTCTCTAATTTTCCAAAACAATCATTTTTCTTAGCCCGCTTTATTTGTTATCATGCCTGTCCTGCTTTTGGCCGATAACCGTCTACATGCTCAACATAGATCTGCATTGTCACTCCACCATTTCCGATGGCCTGCTCACCCCAACCCAACTGATCGATCGTGCTGCTGCCCGCGGCGTAACCACCCTGGCCCTGACCGATCACGATGATATCGCCGGACTGACCGAAGCCCGGCAAGCGGCCGAAGCAAAAAATATCACATTTGTTAATGGCGTGGAAATATCGGTCAGCTGGCGCAATCGCACCATCCATATCGTCGGACTGAATATCGACACCAATCACGAGCCTTTGGTTCAAGGCTTGGCCGAAGTCCGCGCGGGTCGTGCGCAACGCGCCGAAAATATTGCTGCCGAGCTGGACAAGATCGGCATACATGGAAGCCTTGAAGGTGCTTATGCGCATGTCGGAGAACGACGGTTGATTGGACGCACCCATTTTGCACGTTTTCTCGTTGAACAGGGTCATGCCAAGGACGTCAAATCCGTTTTCAAACATTACCTGGTCAAAGGCAAGCCTGGCTATACTCCGCACCAATGGGCCACCCTGGATGATGCAGTAGAATGGATCCAGGGCAGTGGAGGCCGTGCCGTCATCGCCCACCCGGGACGCTACGACATGGGCAAAAACGTACTCAACGATCTGTTCGAAGCATTCTGCGCGGCAGGAGGATCGGCGATCGAGGTCATCACTCCCAGTCACACACCGGATCAGGTCAGGCGCTTCGCTCTGCATGCTCGCGACAGGCAATTGCTGGTTTCTTGCGGTTCCGACTTTCATGGTCCGGGTGAAAGTTTCTGTGATCTGGGCCAACTGCCTGAACTGCCCGACCTGTGCAATCCGATCTGGCACGACTGGCCAATGCATAATCGAATCCCGGTGAACGCTTGATATGCTACTCTAACAACCCTTACCAGCAGACTTCACACTTCACTGTGGCCCAGTTTTTTTCGATTCATACCCAGACACCACATTTACGCCTGATCAGACAGGCGGTTAACATCGTCCGCGAAGGCGGTGTCATTGTCTATCCAACCGACTCCTGTTATGCCCTGGGCTGTCAATTGGGCGATAAAGAAGCCATGCTGCGCATTCGCACGATTCGCCAGGTGGACGAGCGTCATCACTTCACCCTGGTTTGCCGCGATCTGGCAGAAATCTCCACCTATGCCAAAGTGGATAACCGCCAGTACCGCCTGCTCAAGGCCACGACACCCGGCAGTTATACATTCATTCTGCAGGCCACCCGGGAAGTACCGAGACGCATGCAACACCCGAAACGCAACACGATCGGTCTGCGCATTCCGGATCACCCAGTAGTCCAGGCATTGCTGCAAGAGCTGAACGAACCACTGCTCAGCTCGACACTGATCCTGCCTGGCGACGAATTTCCTATGAATGATGCCGAAGCAATCCGTGCCCGTCTCGAGCATCAGGTGGAGTTGATCATGGATGCCGGTTCATGCGGTACCGAAATGACCACCGTCATCGATCTAACCTCCGATGTACCCGAACTGGTCCGCTCCGGCAGAGGCAGTCTCGAACCGTTTGGAATCGATCATGAATGACATCATCCTGGGCATAGCGATCTACGCACTGCCGGTCATTTTTGCCATTACCCTGCATGAAGCGGCACATGGCTATTTCGCCAAGCACTTTGGCGATCTCACCGCCTACAACGAAGGCCGCATCAGCCTCAATCCAATCCGGCACATCGACCCGGTCGGCACCATACTGGTGCCGCTTTCGTTGTTTGTCCTGAGCAAACTGACCATGGGTGCAGGTTTCCTGTTCGGCTGGGCAAAACCGGTACCAGTCAATTTTGCCAATTTGCGGCACCCCAAGCGCGATATGCTGTGGGTCGCCGCCGCCGGTCCGGGTGCGAATCTGGTCATGGCCTTGCTATGGGCGGCGCTGATCAAGCTCGCCATCATTATCCCAGACAGCAGTTTTGCCAAACCCATGGCACTGATGGGCATTGCCGGAATTGAAATCAATGTCGTGCTGATGGTTCTGAATCTGTTGCCACTACCGCCACTGGACGGTGGTCGCATGGCAGTCAGTCTGCTGCCCCATGGCCTGGCATACCAGTTTGCACGTATCGAGCCTTATGGTTTCATGATCCTGCTGGCCCTAATGTTTAGCGGCGTACTCGGCGCTATCATCAGACCAGCCATCACTTGGGCTAAAATAATCATCGTCACTGTTTTTGGACTTTATATTTAACACCGTTTCGAGCTTAGGATATCGACATGTTTGCTGATCGCGTTTTATCAGGTATGCGTCCCACCGGCAGTTTGCACCTGGGACACTACCACGGCGTACTCAAAAACTGGGTCAAGTTGCAACAACAGTACGAGTGCCTGTTTTTCGTTGCCGACTGGCATGCCTTGACCACACATTACGATTCACCGGAAATCATTGAGCAAAATGTCTGGGATATGGTCATAGACTGGCTGGCAGCGGGTGTCGATCCGTCCCAGGCAACCCTGTTCATTCAATCCAAAGTCCCTGCACATGCTGAATTGTACCTGCTGCTGTCGATGATGACGCCGCTGGGATGGCTGGAGCGCGTACCTACCTATAAGGATCAGCAGGAGAAACTGACTGAAAAAGACCTAAGCACATATGGTTTCCTCGGTTACCCATTACTGCAAAGCGCCGACATCCTGATTTACCGCGCCAATCTGGTGCCGGTGGGTGAAGATCAGGCCCCTCATCTGGAGTTTACTCGGGAAATTTCACGCCGTTTCAATCACCTTTATGGCAAGGAAGCCGGATTTGAAGAAAAGGCCGAGCAAGCCATCAAGAAATTAGGCTCCAAGAAATCCAAGCTCTATACCGAACTGCGTAACCTGTATCAGGAACAGGGCGACGCGAGTGCCCTGGAAGAAGCCAGGTCGCTGCTCAATGAACAGCAGAATCTGAGTCTCGGTGACCGGGAGCGTCTGTTCGGTTATCTCGAGGGCGGCGGCAAAATGATTCTGACCGAACCGGAAACCTTGCTGACAGAAACATCCAAAATGCCGGGACTGGATGGACAAAAAATGTCTAAGTCCTATAACAACACCATCAGCTTACGCGAAGATCCCGAAAGCATACGCAAAAAGATCCGTACCATGCCGACCGATCCAGCCCGGGTACGACGCAGCGACCCGGGTGACCCAAACAGATGTCCAGTCTGGCAATTCCATCTGGTTTATTCAGATGAAAATACCCAGGACTGGGTACAGCGCGGTTGCCGGAATGCCGAAATCGGCTGCCTGGATTGCAAAGCACCCGTCATTGACATGATTCTGGTCGAACAAGCACCGATGTATGAACGTATCAGGGAATATGAGGAAGACCCCACGCTGGTTCGCAATATCATTGCCGACGGCTGTGAGAAGGCCAACAAGCTAGCGGATGAAACCATGCGCGATATCCGCGAAGCCATGGGACTGGGTTATTCCTGACCTCCGGCAAGATTACCAGCGCATGGTCTTATTCATCCATTGATTCGGGCAGTGAATCTCGTCACCGAAAACATCGACTCACCTCCCATCGCAACAATCTGCGGTGCCCCCTTGACGGAGATCCCGCAGGATCTCTATATTCCGCCCGATGCACTGGAAGTTTTTCTGGATACGTTTCAGGGACCACTGGATTTACTGCTGTATCTGATCCGCAAACACAATCTGGACATACTGGATATTCCGATGGCCGAACTGACCCAGCAATACATGACTTATGTAGAAATGATGCGCGCGGATCAACTGGAACTGGCTGCAGAATACTTGCTGATGACCGCACTGCTCATCGAGATCAAGTCGCGCATGCTGCTACCCAGCCCAAAAGCAGTTACCGAATCCGGGGACGAACACGATCCGCGCGCGGAACTGGTACGCCGTCTGCTCGAATACGAACAGATGAAAAAAGCTGCACTGCGTATCAATGAACTGCCGCTGGCAGAGCGCGATTTTGCCATCATTCAGGTGTGGATCGAACAACAGGCTGCCGTGCATTTGCCTGCGATCCAGATGGATGACTTGCGCAATGCCTGGGTCGCCATCCTGACGCGTGCCAAAGCCAACCGTCATCATCAGATCAAACGCGAACTGCTGTCGGTGCGTGCTTACATGAGTCAGGTCTTGCGGACATTGCGAGAACGCAAGCAGGTTGCATTTCATGAATTGTTCAGCTCGGATGCTACCGCAGCCGAAGTGGTTGTGACTTTCCTCGCGATACTAGAACTGACCAAGGAAGCCTTGGTGGATATTTCCCAGACACACGCTTTTGGAGTCATTTATGTCCGCAACATCGTCCAAACCGAGTCAGCCTGAAACTACCCCCTCTCTGGATTCCATACAGATCAAGCGAATCCTGCAAGCAGCCCTATTGACCTCCCCCGAACCCTTGCCAATAGGTGAATTACGCAAACTGTTCGATCAGGAATTTGGCACTTCGATATTAACGAAGCTGCTCGAAGAAATGCGCCAACAATGGAAGAATAGTGGCGTCGAACTGGTCAAGGTCGCGAGCGGATGGCGATTTCAAACCCAGGCTGAAATCCAGCCATATCTCGATCGCCTGTCACCACCGAAAACACCCCGTTATTCACGGGCAGTACTCGAAACATTGGCTATCGTTGCTTACCGGCAACCCGTGACACGTGGAGATATCGAAGAGATACGCGGCGTCAGTGTCTCTTCCTCAGTATTGAAGACACTCACGGCACGCGGCTGGATTGAAACCGTCGGCCACCGCAATGTACCAGGCAAACCCGCATTGTTTGCGACAACACCGCATTTTCTCGATGACCTGAATTTATGCACTTTGGAAGAATTGCCACCGCTTGAGGAAATGAAATCGCTCATCGTGACTTCGGATCAAAACCAAGAACTACCACTCAGTGAAACAGAGACAGAGGCAGATACGGCTTCGCGATAATTCCCTGTTACTCGCTCAGCGGCTTGGCGGAACGATGATTCTCGATCAATTGCGGAGTCAGGTGTGGCGCAATGATTTGTACCAGTGTGGCAAACACTTTTGGATTACCGGCCACAATCTGACCACTCTCCAGAAACGTTTGATTACCTTCCAGATCACCGACCAATCCTCCGGCCTCCGTGATCAATAATGCGCCGGCAGCCATATCCCAGGGTGCCAGGCCGATTTCCCAGAAGCCGTCATAGCGCCCGGCTGCCACATAAGCCAGATCAAGGGCAGCGGAACCAGGGCGACGTATACCAGCCGTGCGAGGGACAATATCCTTGAACATGGCAATGTAGGCATCCAGATGCGTCAAATCCCGGAAGGGAATTCCCGTACCAATCAGACAATCCTCAAAACGCGATCGCTTGCTCACACGTATCCGGTGATCATTCAGAAAAGCACCGCTACCACGCGTGGCTGTAAACAGCTCATTGTTATTCGGGTCATACACTACCGCGTGCGTCAATGCCCCCTTGTAACGCAAGGCTATGGATACCGAGTATTTCGGAAAACCATGCAGGAAATTGGTTGTACCATCCAGCGGATCGATGATCCACTGATAATCCGATTTTTTGTGATCGCCCAGACGACCGCTTTCCTCCGCCAGAATGGCATGATCCGGATAAGCTGCTTGCAATACTTTAATGATGGCATCCTCGGCCGCAGCATCCACTTCACTGACATAGTCACTGTGAGATTTTTTTGATACGGTCAGTACATCCAGATTCAACGACGCCTGATTGATGATTCTGCCAGCACGGCGAGCGGCCTTAACCGCAATGGTTAGCATTGGATGCATGATATGGATTAGAAAAAAGAAAAGAGCGCGATTTTAATATGAAAACATAACCAGCGCTCGTATTTATCCTTAACCGAATTCCCGATCCAGCTAAACCCGACTTTTTATCTGCCTGATCAGCAGATAAAAAAACACCTCACACAAAGTGAGGTGTAAAGGCTTCGTACGCACTCATACTCTTCAATTGCGAACGGAACAAAAAACAGAAGCACTAATACCCGATAACGAATTTAATCTGATTATTTTTTTCTAAAAACCTATACCGAGGTATCCACCTGCTGTCATACCACTCAAGTTGACATGATCTGTCTTTCCAGCTGTTAAATGGTACCGAGCATCAATACCGACATAAAAGTTTTTCCAGACGTTATAGTCAACACCAGCACCAAATTGGACTCCTGGGGCAATATAGGTAATCGATTCACTCGGCGGACTCATAACATGAATCGCTAAACCAGCAGGAATAATCCAAGGCCTCAACTTTGAACCTTCGAAAAACTTAATTTTTGGGGACGCAGTCAAAGTGAATTGACTTATAGTCACATTAATTGGATTCAATGTACCTCCAGCTAACATACTTGGGGCATTTCCAACGGCTCCATTACCTTTGACTTGAGAGCCGAATTGTTTATATTCGAACATCAACTCTGCAAATATAGAGGTTTTAGGCATAGCACCCCAAACATTGTTGGTCAGGTTCCAATCCAATCCAGCACCAACATACCATCCATCTTTATTAGCATGATCCTGCGATCCGATAGGTAAAACTCGATTCTCAATCGTTACGCCACTACGGTGATTCATCATGTGCGTATATCCTCCACGGAAAAACAGCATATGATGATCTGCTTCAACCTGTTTCTCAATTGGAGCTATCCTCGACTCCATTGCGGTATTATTCTGTTGTATAGTATTTACTTTCTGTACGGTCTGATTAGTTGTTTGCTCGATCGAATTAACCTTTTGCGTTGCTTGCGAAGACTCTGTTTTTACTTTTTCTAATTCGGTCTGAATAGCTTGCAACTTTTGTTCTAACAATCTAATGCGCTGAGCAGCGTCATGCGCAAGAGCTTGCGGTACGTGCAATGCTGCCAAACACACTATTGACCCTGCAGCAATGCGTGAGGTGTTACGCATTCTGCTTATAGAATTTTTCACTTCGTTCTCCTTTATACATTTTTAATATTTTTATTGTTTTTAGGTTTTGAGTCGAAGCTGCATCTTAGACAAGCTTGAAAGTAACAACGTTGATCTACATCAAGCAAACCACAATATTCATCTTTATTGATACACTCTGAAATGACCATTCACCTCCCCAATTCCTCTTTTCCTCCACTGGATCATGCGCTGAAGGACCCCAACGGGCTTTTGGCCGCAGGCGGGGACCTGTCTGCGGAACGCTTATTGGAAGCCTATAGCCAAGGTATTTTTCCGTGGTTCAATGAAGGTGAACCGATTCTGTGGTGGAGTCCGGATCCAAGAATGGTTTTGTTTCCCAACGAGCTAAAAATTTCGCCATCCATGCGCAAGACGCTTCGAAAAAAAACCTATCAGATTCAAACCGACGCCCATTTCACACAGGTCATGGAAGCTTGCGCGCAGCCTCGCAAGAATCAGGCCGGCACATGGATACATCCACAAATGATCGCCGCCTACACCAAGCTGCATGAAATGGGATGGGCGCATTGCGTGGAAACCTGGGTCGGTGATAAGCTCGTTGGCGGGCTTTACGGCGTATCGATTGGCAGAATATTCTTTGGCGAATCGATGTTCTCGCTGATACCGGATGCTTCCAAAACTGCTTTGGTGCATTTGGTGCAACAACTGCAACTCTGGCAATTTGACCTCATTGATTGCCAGGTCAGAACACCTCATCTGGCTTCGCTGGGTGCACGAGAAATTTCTCGCAAGCAATTCCGTGAAGTTCTGGATATATCGATCTCAACCCACTCCAGTCTTAATCACAAGTGGGAATTTGATCGCATATGAATTCATGACGTGACAACATCGTGCTTAAATTTCACACTACCAATCCCTATGCGTGCAGCTATCTACCGGAAAAAACAGCCTGTTCCGAAGTAGTGACTCCAGAACACCTGATCGATACCGAAATCTACGGCAAATTGATACAAGCAGGTTTCCGGCGCAGTGGTCATTACACCTACCGACCACATTGCCTCCATTGCCAGGCTTGTTTGTCAGTACGTGTCGATGTACAAGCATTCACCACCAATCGGTCTCAACGGCGTGCCTGGAAAAAACATCGACACATGACAGTCTCCTTGCACGCACTCCATTACAATCCTGACCACTATGCACTTTACCAACGCTATCAGACTCGACGCCATGCAGGTGGAGGAATGGATAAAGATAGTCTGGAGCAATATCAGCACTTCCTGCTGAAAAGCCATGTTGATTCCAGACTGGTTGAATTCCGTGAAGGTAATCTTCTGCGCATGGTCAGCATCATCGATTTGTTACCCGACGGATTGTCTTCCGTTTATACCTTTTTTGACGCTGATGTCTTACATGCCAGTTACGGAACCTATAGCATTCTTTGGCAAATTGCACAGTGCCAGCAATTGGGTCTGGCTTATGTCTACCTGGGATATTGGATCGAGGAAAATCACAAAATGCGATATAAAACCCATTTCCAGCCACTGGAAATTTTGATCAATGGAGAATGGCAATTGCAGTTACGCAAGGATGGCCCCCATTCCGGTGTTTAATCCGTCAGTGTTTCGGGATAAAATTCAGTATGCTTTATTCTCTGCTTCGTCCACTGCTATTCAAACTCGATCCTGAAACCGCTCATCGAGTCACGTTTAGCGCTCTACAGCAAGCACAACGACTGGGGTTAATCAAAAAACCACAGATAGTCTGTACGCCCCATTCGCTCATGGACCTACACTTCCCCAACCCAGTCGGACTGGCTGCCGGCCTGGACAAGAATGGCGAATATCTGGATGCTTTGGCGGCCTTGGGATTTGGTTTCATAGAAATTGGTACAGTCACGCCACGGCCGCAACCTGGCAATCCACCGCCGCGCATTTTTCGTATCCCACAAGCCCAGGCTGTCATCAATCGGCTGGGCTTCAACAATCAGGGTGTCGATCAGTTGATCAGCAATGTTAAACGCTCGAATTATCGGGGAATTCTCGGCATCAATATTGGCAAAAATTTTGATACCCCGATCGAGAATGCAGTCGACGATTACCGGATCGGTCTACGCAAGGTCTATCAGCATGCCAGCTATGTCACAATCAATATTTCATCACCTAACACACAAAATCTGCGGCAGTTACAAGCAGCCGATGCTCTGGATCGGCTATTGGGTCAACTCAAGCTGGAACAAACTGAATTGGCCCAGCAATTTGGGAAATATATCCCGCTATTAGTCAAAATTGCACCGGACCTCGATAACGAACAAATCGCATCGATCGCCGCCCTGTTACAAAAACACCGTATCGATGGCGTGATCGCAACCAATACCACCCTCGCGCGTACTGGCATCGAACAGCTATCGGTTGCGCAGCAAAATGGAGGGCTCAGTGGCGCCCCACTGACTCAGCGCTCGACTGCCGTCATTCATCAACTGCAAGCCCTATTGCAGGGCAGCCTTCCAATCATCGGTGTAGGGGGTATTCTGACTGCACAGGATGCCCGCAACAAAATGCAGGCAGGTGCATCATTAATCCAGCTTTATACGGGCTTGATTTATCATGGTCCAGCGCTGATCGAGGAAATCACCCGCTCGATTTGCCCCGAATGGCTCCAGAAAGGTTGAAGCTCTTGAATCAGTCATTGATCGATGCCATCGATGCTGTTCTACCCCAGACGCAGTGCAGGAAATGCGGTTTCTCGGGTTGCAGACCTTATGCGGAAGCTATTGCGGCAGGTCGGGCCGACATCAATCAATGTCCGCCAGGAAACCAGCAGGGTATTGCTAAGCTGGCACAACTATTGGATATTCCGCCCAAACCCTTGAATATCGCGCACGGTCACCCCAAACCTCCATCCGTTGTTCGGATAGATGAGCAATTGTGTATTGGCTGCACGCTGTGCATTCAGTCTTGTCCCGTCGATGCCATTGTTGGTGCTCCCAAGCAAATGCACACGATCATTGCAGCCGAATGCACCGGTTGCGAACTGTGTATTGCGCCGTGCCCGATGGACTGTATTGAGCTGGTCGTAATCGAACCCAGGAAGCTGGATGATTTACCGCAGTCTACCGCCGACAGGGCTCGCGCCCGTTATTACATGCGGCAGCAAAGACTTAAGTACGAAAATACAACTCATAAGAAAACAACAGCTCAGACCGGCGCTATCGATGGATTGCTCGGACCAGTTGAAATGGCCGAGCGGCGCAAGAAAATGATCATTCAAACTGCACTCGAGCGCGCTAAAACAATCCAGTCTCAAGCTGAGAAAAAAACTTCCATGCCGTGATCCGATGAACGCAGCTAAACGACGTGAAATCTTTGCATGCCTGAAAGCCACCAATCCGCACCCGACTACGGAATTGGAGTATCGATCTCCCTTTGAACTGATGGTTGCCGTGATTCTCTCAGCTCAGGCCACCGATAAAAGTGTAAACCTGGCTACTCGAAAACTGTTTCCGCGCGCTAATACTCCGCAAACCATACTGGCTTTGGGCGAAGCCGGATTATCCGATTTCATTAAAAGTATCGGATTGTACAAAACCAAAACCAGAAACATTCTGGCTACCTGTCAATTACTAATCAGCGAACATCAGGCACAGGTACCTCGAACACGTGAGCAACTGGAAAAACTCCCGGGTGTCGGACGCAAAACTGCCAATGTCATTATGAATACGGCTTTTGGAGAACCTACTATTGCGGTTGACACACACATTTTCCGGGTTGCCAATCGAACAGGCATAGCACCCGGTAAAAATGTTCTCGAGGTAGAACTAAAATTACTCAAGGTCGTCCCTAATGAATTCAAACTGGATGCACATCATTGGCTGATTCTGCATGGACGTTATGTCTGCAAGGCAAGAAAACCCGAATGCTCAGTATGCAGCATAAATCACTTGTGTGAATTCAAAGACAAGAATATCTGACAACTCAACCTCTTATCCAAATCATGTTTAAACCTTCACGAGAACAGGCACGCCAATTATTTTTCGATACCTGGCGCAAATACCGTAACCGTGAAATCCTGTCCGGGATCGAGACGATTGCGCTGGATGTCATCTTACTCCACCCGGAATACCATTCCATTCTGGAGCAGACCGAACAGTATCTCGAGCGTGATTATTTACCCGAAATGGGTGACGTTAACCCGTTTCTGCATATGAGCATGCATCTAGCAATCAAAGAACAGCTCTCGATCAATCAGCCGGTTGGTATCAATGATTATTTTTTGCGCCTACTGAAACAAACCCGGGATGAACATGCTGCCACTCATGTTGTAATGGAATGCCTAGCTGAGATGATTTGGCAGGCTCAGCGCTCGCAATCCTCTCCGGATGCCAATATTTATTTCGAATGTCTCGAAAAACAAATCGTTAAAACATAAAAAAACGGAATAGAACCCAAGTTCTATCCCGTATTTTTTTAAGAGAATTGCGTCAGCAGTGCTGATCGCCCATTCTTTTTTTACTTGTTCGAATTCAAGCTTCCTGCCTGGCTAGAGTAATAAAATGCCAAGTTATCTATGTCCGCTGCGCTCAGGCCAGCCGCCATACCTGCCATGACAGGATCATTACGCTTGCCGGATTTATAATCGTTCAATGCTTTTGCTATGTAGGTTCTGTACTGTCCGCCAATTTTGGGAAAATTAGGTGCCGGGCTGTTCCCATCAGCGCCATGACATGAGGCACATACTTCTGCTGCCTTGGTTTTACCCGCTTCGATATCAGCAGCCATTATTTGGCTGGAAAGCAACAAAGCTGCGCCACTTACTGCGGCTATCACATAATTCTTCATAATTCGTAGGTCCCTCGGTTAATCACTTAATTAATTTTTGGAATAGTAAGCGGCAAAATTTTCGATGTCCTGTTGTGACAGCGTCTTAGCCAAGCTTGTCATGGTTGGATGACTACGTGTGCCATTTTTATAGCCTTCTAAGGCCTTGATAATGTAATCAGCATGTTGTCCACCCAGTTTAGGAACATGATAAGCGGAAGGAAATGCTGTTTTGTAACCCACTATTCCGTGACAACCTTCACACATTGAAAGTTTTTCTTTTGCTGCTGCTGCATCACCTGCGGCTTGGGTTACTCCTGAAAATGCAAAGAGCATACCCAAGGCGAGTAGTAAATTCATAATCAATTTTTGTTTCATGTAAGCCTCCTTCTCTCAAAAGCTGAACTTTAAACGATGCGCCCGATTTGGTCAATGAATAGTATAAGTATGTCCATGTTGTTTATATGGAAATTAGGGTTGCGAGCTTCCATTTTTTGGAATCAATTTTGCCTCCAATTCTTCCCACCTTGCAAAGCAATCCAACAACTCTTTCTCGATCGTACTCAAGCGCATCTGCAATTTTTTCACTTCATCCGGGGCATCACGATAAATATTCGGCTCATTCAAACGCAAGCCAATATGTGCCTGCTCCCTTTCCAAGACATCAATTTGATCCGGCAATGCTTCCAGCTCACGTGTCTCGATATAGCTGAGCTTTTTGGCTAACCTGGATGTTTTGAATGAATTTTCTGATGAAGAACCGGGCTGCTTCGATACAATTTTCTGCGGACTATTGTTGCTCTCTTCGACATGTCTCGCGCGTATCCACTCTTCATAGCCGCCAATATATTCACACAATTTTCCATTTCCTTCAAATGCGATTACTTGTGTGACCACATTATCCAGAAATTCACGATCATGACTCACCAAAAACAATGTACCGGCATAGTCCTGCAACAAGCCCTCCAGTAATTCGAGTGTTTCGATATCCAAATCATTGGTTGGCTCATCCAGTACCAGAACATTGGCCGGACGTGTAAACAAGCGCGCCAGTAACAAGCGATTCCGTTCTCCACCCGATAAGGATTTGACCGGGGAACGGGCACGTTGCGGGGAAAACAAAAAATCCTCCAAATAACTGATGACATGCTTGCGTTTCCCATTGATCTCAACAAAATCGGAACCCTGACTGATGGTATCCGTCAACACCATCTCCTCATTCAACTGTTCACGCATCTGATCGAAATAGGCCACCGTCAGCTTGGTGCCCTGTTGAACTCTCCCGGAGTCTGGTTGTAATTCTCCCAGAATGAGCTTCAGCAGAGTCGATTTACCCGCTCCATTGGGGCCAAGCAAGCCCACTTTATCGCCACGCATGATGCGACAGGAAAAATTCTGGATGATGACCCTCTCACCGTAGCCTTTTGTGACATGCTCCAGCTCTGCAACCATCTTGCCAGAACGCTCACCGGCATCGACTGTGATGTTGGCTTTGCCCAATTTTTCCCTGCGCGCTACCCGCTCCACTCGCAACGCCTCCAGCCTCCTCACCCTGCCTTCATTGCGCGTGCGCCGTGCCTCGACCCCTTTGCGTATCCACACCTCTTCCTGTGCCAGAAACTTGTCGAATTTTTGCTGGTGCACCGTTTCGACCTCGAGCATTTCTGCTTTCTTGCGCTGATAATCGCCAAACTTACCGGAAAATGATGCTAGTGCTCCGCGATCCAGCTCTATAATCCTTGTTGCAACGTGGTCGAGAAAACGACGGTCGTGCGTGATAAATAAAACGCTACCCTGGAAATCCTGCAGCAAGCCTTCCAGCCATTCTATGGAAGCAAAATCAAGATGGTTGGTAGGTTCGTCCAACAACAACACATCAGGGGATTTCACCAGCGCGCGCGCCAAAGCCACACGTTTTTTCAACCCTCCCGATAGATGAGCTATCAAGGCATCGGCTGGTAAGTTGAGTTTATCAATAACCGTTTCGATCCTGGCTTGCAAATTCCAGCCTTCCTGAGCCTCCAGGGCAACTTGTAAATCCTGAAGGCGTACCAGCAGCGCCTCCGTATCATTGGCGACGTCACTTAATGCCTGTGAAACGGCATGGTAATCCTGCAAGATCTGACTGATATTACCCAATCCCGTAGAAACTTCAGCAAACACCGTATGTTCAGGATTCAGCAAGGGTTCCTGCGATACATAAGCCAATTTCAAATTAGGCGCCAACCACAATATGCCATCATCCAGCTTGATTTCACTGGCGAGAACACGCAACAAACTGGATTTCCCACCTCCATTCCGGCCGATCAGGCCGATACGCTCTCCCGGATCGAGTTGCAAAGACGTGTGATCGAGTAAAGCATGATGCCCAAAAGCCAGGCAAGCATTCTCCAAAGTTATCAGTGGCATCGGAACGATTAAAAATTGAGTTGTTACTGAAAATCAGAAAAAACAAAAGATTTGTGCATTATACGCACCTGGCGAGAGTCGAAATAAACAAAGTGGGGCCTACGAGCCCCACTTTTTTAGACATTCTTTAATGATAAATAACAAGCTATTCTGCCGCTGACACACTTATTTTCTTGGGCTGTACGGCCTCCCGTTTGGGAATCACTACTTCCAGCACGCCATGTTTAGATGATGCCGAAATGGCTTCAGCATTAGCGGTATCGGGCAAACTGAAACGTCTGTAAAAGGAACCATAGGTGCGCTCGACCCGTTTATAACCTTCTTTCTCGGTCTTGCTTTCTGATTTTTTTTCACCCCTGATCGTTAAAACGCCATCTTCCATACTGATATCAATTTCTTCCGGTTTGACGCCCGGAATATCGGCATGTATCACAAACCTGTTTGCATCTTCCTTGATATCCACAGCAGGTGCCCATTCGGCTGTGGCTGTCGAACCTTCAGCCGCGCCGCGCTCCAGTTCTCTTTGCAATTGACTCAACAAACCCCAAGGTTCATAACGTGTTATGGCCATGACTATTTCTCCTTATCGATTAAAAAGCACATTGCATGAAAGTGATCAGCGTTCTGTTTGAATCTGTAATGTGTTCCATCGTACGCAGCACCATTACAGTTACAAAAAGTACACTTCATGAACGAATATAAGGATGTTTCAATTTTTTTCAAGCCAGCATGCTCAAAAACAACTCAAATAATCACCAAAAAAATATAATCCATCAACATCAAACCATTATGCATACCTGCGCCGCACAATCCACAGGAAAGCAATGGGCAACATGATCAATACCGCTATTGCAATACCGTTACGTTTAAGCCATTCCGAGGTATTGCCCTGAACCGCAAAACCGGCTTCCGCCAGATCCAGAATCTGAGTACTCTGCTGTGCTCCGGTTTGTGTCAAAAGGTGCAACTGGAATCTCAGTGTCTGATTACCTGACGATTCCGGCGTGACTCGCCACTTCCAATGTGCGGCGTTACTGTAATTGAAAGGCTGTTCCTGTGGCCCGGGCTTATCGATGATAAATTCATCGCCGGATATTTCCGCTCGCATATGCGGCGATACCTCACCCATTATCCCCTGTATCGAGGTACCTTCAGACGCAGTGGAAATAATTTCGTTAAGAAACCTGGAAAGCTGTTTCGTTTCCAGATTCAGTGTCACGTCGAAACTTTCATACTGTTTTACAGTTGAAGGGATCGAGATTGCGCTGCTATCGATGGGCACTTTCATGATCAACGGACTGTGTGGCCTTTTACCGGACAGAAAATGCATTAGCGTATTCAGTGAAAAAGGGACGATCAATAACACCGCGAGTAATGCCAATGGCAGGATCAGATTAAAATTAATTCCCGATTCAGGTTCAGAGTTGCGCATAAAGCCTCCTGTTTTTTTATAGTTACCAAATCATAACATGCCCCCCCTGAACTATCCTCAGCGTTCTGCATCGACCATTGAAACAACGATCACAAAAAATCAAATAAATCCAATCGATTACCGGATGTGAGGCTGGTATCGGCAATGAATGTTAAAATCACCCTCCTTTGGATTGTAACAAATCATCAAACGCGCCAAACCCGTGACTCTTCCTGAAAATCGCAATTATTTTCCTTCCATCGATATCTTGCGTGGTTTTGCGGCTGTATCGGTGGTGGTTTATCATGTCATTGAACATTTCAAGTGGGCTGACTTTCCCACACAAGGTCCATTGGTTTGGTTCCGAATTGGCTGGATGGGCGTCGATCTGTTTTTTGTTATATCGGGTTTTGTTATTGGGCTGTCCGCATTATCCGAAATCGATCGACATGGAATCTCTGATTTCCGCTACCCCTTCATGCGGCGAAGAATCGTTCGCATCGTACCGCTGCATTACTTGACCTGCCTGATTTTCATGACGCTTGTCATGCCGCAAATCTTGTTTGAGAAATTCTGGCCGAACCTGATCACACATGCACTGTTCATTCATAATCTTTTCCCGGGATTTCATGGTGCAATCAATGGCCCCAATTGGTCACTCGGCATCGAAATGCAGTTTTATTTTCTTATGTTGCTCATCACACCCTGGATCAAGCAAATCCATCCCTACAAAGTCATCGCAATACTGATCCTGGCAGCCTGGATCTGGCGCCTGGGTTGTGTTTGGCTGGTACCGATTACCGGTGAAAAAGGTATACAACCCCTTTTCTGGCTATCGACACAACTGCCCGGTTGTCTCGATGAGTTTGCTGCAGGATTGCTGCTCGCCATTTTTTCAAGAACAACGTTCGGCGCCCGGCTGTTACGAACTACAACCCTCTGGAGCATTGTGGCGGCCACCATCACAGTGTGGCTTGCATTACAACTGTATTGGCCCAATGCCAAGTATTGGGATAATCCTTTCATGGTCATTTTTTACCGCACTATCTTGGCGACTGCATGCTGTTTAGTCGTTTTTTGCGCTTGCACGCTCAATCACCCTTGGTGGTTACGCCTAACCGCACCACTCCGTTACCTTGGAACTATCTCGTACGGAATCTATTTATGGCACCTGGCTGTACTATTCTCATTACGCGATCTGTCATGGCTGGAGCCGCAACGTGCCTTACCCCTGATACTGATGCTAACGTTTTGCCTTGCCTCGGCATCCTGGCATTTTTTCGAACAGCCATTCATACAACGATTCGCTAAAAAATCACCCTAGCCTGTCCATGCTGATGGCTTAGATATATTCCCTGAGCTGCCTACGCGCAACTTGATAGTCCCTGTATACACTCTCCACTTTTTGCCAAAACGCCTTCGAATGATTCATCTCAATCAAATGGGCCAATTCATGCACCACGACGTAATCGATCAGATGCAATGGAAGCTGGATCAAGCGCCAGTTCAGACTGATCTCCCCGCGATGATTGCAACTTCCCCAGCGGGTCTTGGCTTTGGACAAACGAAACGGAGGCATGGATACCTTCAGCGCCCGAGCGTAAATCCCGATACGCTCCCTGAAGCAGGTCATGGCTTGCTCACCATACCAGGCCATGACGAATGTTTCAATTTGCCGGGAATCAAGCTGCGGTAAAAGCCGGGTTACGATTTTGCCTGACTGCTGCGACACCATCGCGATCTCCCCCGAAGCATTCAGTGCAATTTGCCAGGGTTCCCCCAGTAGCGGAAAACTCGCATCGGACTCCCAAACCAGTTCAAGGCTTTTCTTGTTTCCCCATTGCCTGAGTTTCTGACGGATCCAGTCGGCCTTTTCCTGCAGGACATTTTCCACGTCAGCGTTGGCGAGTCGATTGGGAATATGAATACTCAGTCCGCGATGATCAATACGCAATCCGATAGATTTACGCTTGCTACGCAGCAGCGTATAGCTGATGATCTGCCCCTTCAGGCAAGTATGAACACGCACGATCAGATAGAACCGGTATTGGATCGAGCGATACGCGACACTTCGTCTTCAATCCAGGTTTCCACTCGGGCATTCAGTTCGCCTGCTTCCATACCGGCGGGATCGATGGGTTCACCGATGCTGACTGTCACTGTTCCCGGATATTTGATGAGGGAATTCCTGCCCCATAATTCACCGGCATTATGCGCCACCGGCACCACCGGCACATGAACATGCGTCGCCAGCCAGGCCCCACCAATACGGTATTTGCCGCGCTGACCCGGCGGAATACGTGTGCCTTCTGGAAAAATGACAATCCAGAATCCCTGTTGCAGGCGATCCCTGCCTTGCTCGACAATCTGCTCCAGGGCTTTCTTGCGCGCACTGCGATCGATGGCTATCGGACTGGTCATCGCCAGCCCCCAGCCAAAAAAAGGGATACGCAGCAATTCCTTTTTCAGCACCCATACCTGTGGTGGAAAAATTTCCTGAAAGGCCAGCGTCTCCCACGCCGATTGATGTTTCGACAACACGATGCTCGGTGTTTGCGGAATATGCTCGGCACCAATGATCCGATAGCGGATACCGCAAACATGGCGCAGCAGAAACAGCATCACGCGCGTCCAGCTGGACGTTACACGATAGCGCTGATGCGGTGACAACGGAAAACACATCAGTGTAACCAGCGCATAGGGTGGTGTGATGATGACCTGCAACAGCATGTACAGCGAGGAGCGCAACAGCGCCAATACCTTGTTCATGCCTCGCCCACCAGCACATCAACCAGCGCAGCCAAATCGCCATACACCTGCGTTTGCTCGGGAAGGTCTAGCGCATTTCGCGTCACTTCGCCATTGCCAGTCAATACCAGAATTGGCAACGCCCCCACGGCAACCGCTGCCTGCATATCTTTCAGCGAATCTCCGACTGCCGGAACACTCTTGAGATTCACGCCATAGCGCTGCATGATCTCAGCGAACAATCCTGTCGCAGGTTTACGGCAAGCACAGTTGTCCGCAGCGGTATGAGGACAAAAAAAGATGGCGTCGATACGACCGCCCGCCTGATTGACCGCCTTGTACATCTTGTCATTGATGGCATTATAGGTGGCCATATCCAGCAAACCGCGCCCTATGCCCGATTGATTGGTGGCAACGATCACCCGGTAACCGGCGTGCGTCAGCCGAGAAATGGCTTCCAGACTACCCGGAATCGCTATCCATTCCTCGGGCGATTTGATAAACGTGTCACTGCTCTGATTAATGACACCGGCCTGATCGAGAATGATGAGTTTCATGAGGCAACCAGTTTCGATAAATCAGCAACGCGATTCATGATGCCATGCAGTTGCGCCAACAATGCCAATCGATTATTGCGTAATGCCGTATCTTCCACATTGACCATGACATGATCAAAAAAATGATCGACCGGTGTTTTCAGCGCTGCCAGTCTCTGCAACGTACCAGCGTAATCACCCGCATTAAAGGCTTGATCAGTAAGTGGTAACACATCATTTAACGTCTGATGCAGCACTTGCTCGGCCTGTTCCTGCAACAGCCGGTTATCGACTCTGGTATCGCCCGGCATTTCGGACTTTTTAAGAATATTCCCCACGCGCTTGTTTGCTGCCGCCAGACTGGCAGCTTCCGGCAAGTGGGTGAAGACACGTACCGCCGCCAACCGTTTGGGTATATCACTGAGCTTTTGCGGATTCAGGCTGAGTACCGCATCGATTTCCTGGGCGGTATAACCTTGTTCGCGCAACATGCCAGCAAGGCGATCCGTGATGAAAGCATGCAGTTGGTTGCTGGATTCCTGTGAAATCACACGCGATTGCGTCACCACTACCGATTGCTGGGTACCGCCCCATTGTCTCAGAATCTGATCATCCCGAATGACGTCGATGACTTGACTGAGCAGTCGATCGAGATGAAACGGCAGATCGTTTTCAACCAATAATCGAATCACACCCAACGCATGTCGACGCAATGCAAATGGATCCTTGTCGCCGGTTGGCACTTCGCCGATTGCAAACATGTTCACCAGTGTTTCCAGTTTATCTGCCAATGCCAAGCAAACTCCAGCCGTATTGCGTGGCAGCGCATCGCCAGCAAAGCGTGGCTTATAGTGATCTTCGATCGCCAATGCAACGTCGTCGCTCAATCCTTCATGCTGTGCATAATAACGCCCCATGATACCCTGCAGTTCCGGAAACTCTCCGACCATATCGGTCAGCAGATCAGCCTTTGCCAGAGTCGCCGCTTCATACGTCTGTCTGGCAAGCCGTTCATCGCCCAGGAATTTACCTATTTTCGCTGCAATGGCACGCACATACTGCATGCGCAGTCCCTGTGTACCCAGCCTGTTGTGATAAACCACCCGATCGAGTTCAGGCACACGCGATGCCAGTGTTCTTTTACGATCCTGGTCAAAAAAGAATTTGGCGTCCGCAAGGCGCGAACGCACCACGCGTTCGTTTCCCGCAATAACCTGCGCAGGATCGGCAGGTCGAATATTGGAAACCAGCAGAAACACGTTGGATAGCTTGCCATCCGCATCCAGTAGCGGAAAGTATTTCTGATTGGCTTTCATGGTCAGAATCAGGCACTCCTGCGGCACCTGCAGAAATTCTTCGGCAAACCGGCCAACCAGCACATTGGGATGCTCCACCAGCGCCGTCACTTCGTCCAGCAAGGCTGGATCGTCAACCGGGACGAGATGTTCGTGCGCTGCTGCTGCGGTGAGCTGCCGAACAATATCGGCACGGCGCTCGGTAAAACTGGCGGCGACCGAGCCTTCAGTCGCAAGTTGCTGAGCATACGTATCCGCATGATGCACCACGATCGGATTGACTTTCGCTTCAAAACGATGCCCCTGTGTTTCGCGACCAGCTTGCAGCCCCAGAACATCGACCGCAACGATATTGGCGCCATGCAGGATTGTCAGCGCATGCGCAGGACGCACAAAATGAACACTGCTCCAGCCATCGGCCAACTGGTACGTCATTACTTTCGGAATCGGCAATTTTTTAATGGCTTCCTGCAGCGCTTTCTGCAATCCGTCCGTCAGCGTTATACCCGTAATCATGCTGTCCCAAAACAGGGTTTCGGTTTTGCCTTCCAGCACACGTTTGAGATCAGGTACCACGGAAGCTTCCGCTCCCAGACTTGCCAGTTTCTTCAGAAGCGGAGGCGTAGCTTGACCTTGCGCGTCCAACCCCACTGACACCGGCATCAATTTTTGCAGCACTGCCCGATCGGCAGCCTGTGCAGCAACATTGCCGACGTGCACTGCCAGTCTGCGAGGTGTCGCATAAACGGTCGTTTTGGCATCCTTGCCGACCAATTCCTGAGCAGCCAAACCCGACACCAGTAATTCCGCAAAACTGTTACCCAGCATTTGCAATGACTTGGGAGGTAATTCCTCGACCAATAACTCGACCAGCAGATTCTGGGTCATGATGCGGATTCCTCGATTTTGGGGATTTGTGCAACCCATTCGCGTGGCGCCAGCGGAAAAGCCGGTTCCATGCTGGCGCGACTGTCGTAATAAGCCCGTGCCACCTGACGCGACAGATTGCGTATGCGTCCGATGTAGGCGGCACGTTCCGTTACCGAGATAGCTCCGCGTGCATCCAGCAGATTGAAGGTATGTGCCGCTTTCAGCACCTGTTCGTAGGCAGGTAGCGCCAGTCGTTGCTGCATCAGATGCTGGGCTTGCGCTTCATGTTTTCCGAATGCCAGAAACAAGAATTCCCGGTCACTGTGCTCGAAGTTAAACGTCGACTGCTCAACCTCGTTCTGATGGTAGACATCGTGATAGCTCAGCCCTTTCGTCCATACCAGATCAAAAACACTTTCCACGCCTTGCAGATACATCGCCAGCCGTTCGAGACCATAAGTAATCTCGCCGGTGATCGGCTTGCAGTCAATGCCGCCGACTTGCTGGAAATAGGTGAATTGCGTCACTTCCATACCATTCAACCAGGTTTCCCATCCCAACCCCCAGGCACCCAGCGTAGGATTTTCCCAGTCATCTTCCACCAGCCGAACATCGTTCTGTGTCAAATCGAATCCCAGTTCACGCAACGAATCCAGATACAAATCCAGAATATTCTTGGGTGCCGGCTTGAGCACAACCTGAAACTGGTAGTAATGTTGCAAGCGGTTCGGGTTCGCACCATAACGACCGTCCTTGGGGCGACGCGACGGTTGGACATACGCAGCCTTCCACGGCTCAGGACCAAGTGCTCGCAAGAAAGTCGCGGTATGACTGGTTCCAGCGCCCACTTCCATATCATAGGGTTGCAGGATGGCACAGCCTTGCTTGTCCCAATAGCGTTGCAGCGTGAAAATAATTTCCTGAAAAGTCAGTGTCGTCATGTGAAATCCGTAGGCATCAAATTGGCATCGATTCGGCTCAGGTCTGTTCCTTGGCTAATTTTACCGGTTTTTGCGTCTGCCGCGAAAGGCAGAAATTGATGCCATAACCACTGCCAAAACAGCCGCCCCCAGTATAGGATAATTGCCGGCAAGCACGTAAGGGGTAGCTCCCTTGAAACCCTGCGCCACTCCGTGCAAGGCTGCCGTGGTGAAAATTTCGATGCTCTGCAGCACTTGGCCACGTTCATCGATGATCGCCGTAACACCCGTATTGGTGGCACGCAACATGTAGCGTCCGGTTTCCAGCGCACGCATCTGCGAGATCTGTAAATGTTGCTGCGGTCCGATGGAACGCCCAAACCAGGCATCATTGCTGACGTTGACCAGCAAAGTGGCTTGCGGTAACTGATAAATGATCTCCTCGCCAAAAACATCTTCATAGCAAATGTTGATGGCAACACGTTGCCCCGCCAGATGCATGGGTTGTTGATTCAGATCACCGCGTGAAAAATCGGATAGGGGGATATGCAGTACCTGGATGATCCAGCCAAAAACTGCCTTCAACGGAATGAATTCTCCAAACGGCACCAGATGATGCTTGCGATAACGCTGCTCTGGCGACACGCCAAAACTGAACATGGTGTTGTAATAATCATCGCTGCCATCGACCGTGCGCTCGGCCAGACCGATCAGAACATCGCCATCATGGCTGCGCGCATGTTCAGCAATGTGTGACAAATAGGCAGGGGGCATGACATCGCTAAAAAGCGGAATGGAGATTTCCGGGGTGACAATCAGGCGGCTTTTGCTTTCCACTATCAACCGGGCATAGGTTTCCATGGTATTTTCGAGATGATCGTCACGCCATTTCAGGTCCTGCGCAATATTTCCCTGCAGCAAACTGACCGTCACCGGCTCGCCTTCGGGTTGCACCCATTCGATCATCTGTAGTGCAAAACCACCCATCCACAGCGCACAAAACGTCACCGCATAACGTCTCGTCCTGAAACCGCTGTCAAACCAAAAAAACAGCATGACTGCACTGAAAATCAGGAGAAACGAAATACCGTACACCCCCAGTATCGGAGCAAATCCAACCAGCGGACTATCGGGTGCCTGCGAATAACCCAGTGCCAGCCACGGAAACCCGGTGAACAGGTAACCACGCAACCATTCGGACAGCATCAATAATGCCCCGGCAGCGGCCGCCCAAAGCATGGGTGTTGCCAGACGTAGCCGGGCCAACAGCCACAAGCTGGTCGCCGGAAACAAGGATAGATAAGCGCACAGAACGATCAATGCCGCGATGGCAACCGGCGTGGGCATGGCACCAAAATCGTGCAGACTGACATAAAGCCAGGTCACTCCGGCACTGAACAGCCCCATGCCAAAACCAAACCCCAGAGCCGCTGCCTTTCTGGGCGACGCGCTGACATGACAGAGGCGCAACAATATCGCCAACGCGAAAACTGGTACCGGAAACAGATAGAATGGTGCAAAACCGAGCACGCTCAGCATGCCCAGCAGGAAAACCAGCAGCAGTTTTATCATGTCAAGATTTTTCTAATGCGAACCAAAATGGATAATTGTCAGTCGATACCTGAAAAGCCAACACCAGTGGAGTGCATTTTTGAATAGCAACAGTGACTTTGACCAACGCGGCCAATCATAAATTAATCATTCGCGCTTGGATACTTAAATTTAGCGGAACGGATAGCGATCAGAAATGCGATCAACATGATCGTAATTATTAATTCACTTGAGTACTGGTATAAAAGTAGAATAGCCTGATAAAGGTTATGATCCGCTGTATCATCGATGCAGCGGATCACTGGATAAATGAATTAAACTATTCAATCTGTGAGTCTTTTGTTTGTTTTGGTAACATTATTACTTGATCACCGATTAGAGAACCTATTGGACTTTTGATGAAATTTAAACTTCTCAGCGTGTTGTTGCTCGTCGGAATCACTGCCTGCGCGCACATTCCCACTCCAAAGGAAGGAAACGAAGAACCGGGTGAATTGGTAGAACAAGAAGAAATCAGTCCGCAGAATCTGCCCAAGCAGGAATTGACCGCGCCTATCCTGTTTGACTTCCTGGTCGGAGAAACCGCTTTACAGCGTGGCAATCTGGATCTTGCCGTCAGTCGCTATGTGAAGCTGACCAAAACGACCCGCGATCCGCGACTTGCCAAACGCGCCAGCGAAATCGCCTTGCATGCGGGTAATCCCTTTGCCGCCGAGCAGGCTGCAACCCTGTGGATCGAACTGGAACCCGATTCCACCGATGCGCTGCAGACCATCGCAGCGATTTTAGTCAGCCTGGGCAAACTCGATGCCGCCAGACCTCACCTGGAAAAACTGCTGATTACCGAAAAGGACAATGTCGGCCCGGCATTCACACAACTCAACCAGATGCTGTCACGCAACCCTAATAAAGTCGCGGCCTTGCAGTTGATCCAGCATCTCGCACAACCTTACAAGGAAGTAGCTGAAGTTCATTTTGCAATTTCACAAGCTGCATGGTTCGCCAGCCAGCATGATCTGGCACAGAGTGAAATGCAGCGTGCGCTTGCCTTGCGCCCCGACTGGGAGATTGCCGCGATTCACAATGGCAGAATGCTGCAACGCACTTCCAGCGACGAAGCCAATGCATTCTACAGAAACTATCTCACCCAGTATCCCACCGCTAACGAGGTTCGTATAGCCTATGCTCGCGCACTGATCAGCAGCGACCACCACGACTTGGCGCGGAGAGAATTACAGGTATTGCGCGACAAGAATTCCGATGACGCTGAAATCATGCTTGCAGTCGGTTTGCTGGCCGCAGAAATGGGCGATTTCGATGTTACTGAATCAAGTTTCAGGAAAGCGCTCGATCTGGGATACAAGGACCAAAGCGCAGTATATTTTCACTTGGGACAGATTTACGAGGAAACCAAGCGTAACGACAAAGCCATTGAAGCCTATCAAATGGTTAAAAGCGGAGCGCGTTACATTCCTGCGCAGATTCGCTACGCCGATTTGCTGGCACTCAATGGACAAGTGCAGCAGGCCCGCGAGCACCTGCACAAGTTGCCAGCCGCCAATGATCAGCAGACCGCACATCTGATCCTGGCAGAAGCGCAGATCCTGCGAAGAACCAAAGCACATCAGGAGGTATTCAAGCTATTGAATGATGGCTTGAAAAAATTGCCGGATTTTCCAGATCTGCTCTATGATCGCGCCCTGGTTGCCGACAAGCTGGGTAAATTCAATATCCTGGAACAGGATTTACGCAAGCTGATCAAGCTGAAACCTGACAACGCCCACGCCTACAATGCACTGGGATATAGTTTTGCCGAACGCGGCACCCATTTGTCCGAAGCCCTGAAACTGATCAAGAAAGCCATTGAGCTCTCACCCGAAGATCCCTACATCATGGACAGTCTGGGCTGGGTGCACTTCCGCATGGGTAATCTGAGCGAAGGTCTGAACTATCTCAATCTGGCCTTTTCGGCTCGCCCCGATCCCGAAATCGCAGCCCATCTGGGAGAAGCGTTATGGAGCAAGGGTGCCAAGGATGAAGCCAAAAATGTCTGGCGAAGCGGGTTGGAGAAAGATCCTGGCAATGAGATCCTGCTTGAAACCATTCAGCGACTTACAAAAAAGAAAGCCATCGATTGATCCCGATGCTGTCATTGCAATGCAATATCCGCACATGCAATACCGGCAAATGATAGCCCGCGGCTGAATTAGCTTGTATACTACCCAACGCTATCAATATCTTAAAATCCGAACGCTGCAGTTATCGATAGAACCCTCAACATGCTCAACACTTCACCTGTTCTAGAATTTAAAAGCAGTACCTTTTTTGCACCCATACTGATTCTTTGCAGTCACGATCTCGTTGCGATCGAGGAAGCATTGCAGGAGAAAATTCGCCTGGCGCCGGAATTTTTCAGGGATTCTCCCCTGATCATCGATTTTCGTGAATTGAACAAATTGCATCTCGATCTGGATTTTGCCCAGATCGTCCAGTTACTCAGGCGCGTTGGTTTCTTCCCGGTCGGTATTCGAGGTGGCAACGAACTACAAAACAAGCAGGCTCGGGAACTGTGGATTCCGATAGATACCGTTCGCGAACTGGGCGGCACCATTACGATTGGCGAAACAGCAAAACCCGAAACCAGTCAACCTGCCGCACCCCAGCCTGCCGTAGCTGCACCGCGGGAACCACAACCTGCCATTGTGCCACCGACCACTCCCGCTCCTGCCACCCTGATCACGCATCCCATTCGATCGGGACAACGGATTTATGCGATCGGCGACCTGATCATCATGTCGCAAGTCAGTGCCGGCGCCGAAATCATGGCTGAGGGTAATATTCACGTCTATAATACCTTGAGAGGTCGTGCTCTCGCAGGGGTTCATGGCAACACGGATGCCAGGATTTTTTGCTTTGACCTGCAAGCAGAACTCATATCCATTGCTGGCGACTATAAAACCAGCGAAGACCTCAATAAACAAAAATACAATCATCCAGTGCAAATCTATTTACAGAATCACGCGCTGATCATCAAAGAAATTGCTTAACACCAAACAGCGAAGGAGACCAAATTGGCAAGAATTATTGTCGTAACATCGGGCAAAGGTGGGGTCGGTAAAACCACAACGAGTGCAGCGATTGCCATGGGGTTGGCAAAAAAGGGCCACAAGACCGCAGTAATCGACTTTGACGTCGGTTTAAGAAATCTGGACCTGATCCTCGGCTGTGAACGCCGGGTCGTCTATGATTTTATCAACGTCATCAACGGCGAAGCGAGTCTCAACCAGGCGTTGATCCGCGACAAGAATTGTAACCAACTCTACATCCTTCCCGCTTCGCAAACCCGCGACAAGGATGCATTGTCACTGGAAGGTGTCGGCAAGGTGCTGGATGAACTCACCAAAGATTTTGAATATATCGTGTGCGACTCACCGGCAGGGATCGAAAAAGGGGCCAATCTGGCCATGTATTATGCCGATGACGCCTTTGTCGTCACCAACCCGGAAATCTCCTCGGTACGTGACTCGGACCGCATGCTGGGCATACTGTCGAGCAAATCCAGACGTGCCGAAAGAAGCGAAGAACCCATTAAGGAATACCTGTTGTTGACCCGGTATGACGCCGACCGGGTTAAATCTGGTGAAATGCTGGGGCTGGACGACGTACAGGAAATCCTGTCGCTCGAACTACTGGGCATCATTCCGGAATCCAAGTCGGTATTGTCTGCTTCCAATGCGGGCATTCCTGTCATTCTCGACGAAAAAAGCGAAGCCGGTCAGGCTTATGCGGATGTCGTCGATCGCTATCTCGGGGAAACCAGACCGCATCGCTTCATTGATCCCAAAAAAGGTTTTCTAAGCAGGCTTTTTGGAGGAAGAAAATGAGTTTATTGGACTATTTTAGATCATCAAAACCCAAAACTGCCCCTTTAGCCAAGGAACGACTACAGATTCTGGTTGCGCATGAACGCCAGTCCCGCAATCAGCCCTCGTATTTGCCCCAACTGCAAAGGGAATTGCTCGAGGTGATCCGCAAGTATGTCAATGTCGATCAGGATGCCATATCGGTCAATTTCGAGCAGGACGAAAATCAGGAAACCCTCGAACTCAATATCGTACTGCCCGATTACCAGCATTCCGGCAAGGAATTCAATAACTGACCGTGAATTGCCGGTTTATCGATCAACCCGATATGTCCACAAGTTGAACCTTTTCCGATTGCCGAATGCAGATGCTGGTGTCCTCACGGCCAGTAAACTGTCGTGGTTGGCGATCGCCGGTATGCTGCTATGGCTTTCCGGTTGTGCCACTGTACCCTCCACGGATACAGCCAGCCTGACACTCAAAACGGTCGTGCTCGAACCGCTCGCCCCCGCGCAGATCACTCCGGCAACTGATTTCAACATTCTTGGCAGAATCTCTATTCAGGACCGCAACCAGCGCACCTCAGGCACATTTCGCTGGACGCATAGTGTATCCAGCGACGAAATCCTGCTGTTCACGCCACTGGGGCAAGCCGTGGCGGAAATCACCCGGGATTCGGAAGGCGTCCGTCTGATCACATCCAGCCTCGAAGCCTTTTATGCAGACAACACCGGCGATCTAACCCAGGAAATCCTGGGTTGGCGTTTACCACTTGAAGGCTTGCAATACTGGATACAAGGTGCGCATTCCCCGTTGACACGAGCCGAGAAAGTTCTGGATAACCAGAACAATGTCGTTGCCCTTCGGCAAGATGGTTGGGAAATCACCTATACCCCGGCCGTATCCACATCATCCAGCCCCCTGCGCCCCAAGGCACTGGCTTTATCCAATGACTATCTCAGGATCAAGCTCATTGTCGATGACTGGAAAGTTGAATAACAATTCCAGCTTCAGCGAAAAACATCAACAGGCAACCCATGCATACCTTCCAGGCCCCCGCTAAGCTGAATCTTTTTTTGCATGTCGTCGGGCGCAGACCCGATGGATACCACTTGCTGCAGACGGTGTTTCGTTTTCTGGATTTTTCCGATGAATTGAGTTTGCAAGTTCGCGACGATGGTGTGATCAAACTGCACACGCCCATTGCCGGTGTTCCCGAAGAGCAGGATTTGTGCGTGCGTGCTGCCAAACTATTACAGCAACGCGCTGGAATTCAGGCCGGGGTCGATATTCATCTGAAGAAGCAAATCCCCATGGGGGGTGGTTTGGGCGGTGGCAGCTCGGATGCGGCAACCACGCTTCTGGCACTCAATCATCTCTGGTCCCTGCATTGGAGTAGGGAGCGACTACTCGAATTGGGATTACTGCTTGGCGCCGATGTTCCAGTATTCATTTTTGGTCGCAATGCTTTTGCACAAGGCATTGGTGAACAATTGGCAGCGATCGATTTGCCACCTGCTTGGTATTTGGTGCTTGTACCACCAGCTCACGTATCCACTGCAGAAGTTTTTAACAATAAGGAATTGACACGAAACACATTACCGATCAAAATACCGCCCTTTTCCGTATATCAAGGTCATAATGACCTGGAAAGTGTCGTCTGCCGTGCTTATCCCGAAGTGGCGCAGTATTTGGAGTGGCTAAAGCAACTGGAAAATACTACAATAGCGGCGATGAGCGGCTCTGGCGCTTGTGTTTTTGCTGAATTTGCAACTGAAAATGAAGCGTATGCTGCATTGCGACAACGACCAGATACGATGAGAGGTTTCGTAGCCAAAGGATTGGATCAGCATCCCATGCACGATTTGATGGAGTGTAGTTAAAAAACTGGGGAGTCGCCAAGTGGTAAGGCACCGGATTTTGATTCCGGCATTCGTAGGTTCGATCCCTACCTCCCCAGCCAGATTGCCAAATTTTACTCGGTACCCAAAATAACCAATCGACTAACAAATTCAGTGCGAGTAAACCCTCCAAGCATTTCATGCCCATGCTCTTTTTCCTGTTAATTATTTCAAGATTTAAAATAAAAACATGTCCTATGACAGTTTGATGGTGTTCACGGGCACGGCCCACCCGAAATTGGCACAGGATGCCGTGAAACATCTTAACATCCATTTGGGACGCGCCACAGTCGGTCGTTTCAGCGACGGTGAAGTCATGGTGGAAATACTCGAAAACGTTCGAGGCAAAGATGTATTTGTCCTGCAATCCACCTGCGCCCCCACCAATGACAGTCTGATGGAAATACTGGTCATGGTCGATGCGCTCAAACGTGCTTCAGCCGGGCGCATTACCGCAGCCATTCCGTATTTCGGCTATGCCCGCCAGGATCGAAGACCCCGCTCCGTGCGAGTACCCATCACCGCTAAAGTCGTAGCCAACATGCTCACCACCGTCGGTATTGACCGGTTACTCACCATGGACCTGCATTCGGACCAGATCCAGGGGTTCTTCGACGTTCCGGTCGACAACATTTACGGTATGCCGATTCTGCTGGGCGATATCTGGAAGCATAATTACCAGAACCTGGTAGTCGTTTCCCCCGATGTAGGCGGTGTAGTGCGTGCGCGTCATCTCGCCAAGCGCCTGGAGTGCGATCTGGCGATCATCGACAAACGCCGCCCCAAACCCAATGAAGCCAAGGTCATGAACATCATCGGCGAGGTTCGGGATCGCACCTGCGTCATCATCGATGACCTGGTCGATACGGCCAATACCCTGTGTGAAGCAGCAAAAGCATTGAAACAGCATGGTGCCAAATCGGTACTGGCTTATTCGACGCACGCAGTCCTCTCCGGTAGCGCAGTCGAACGCATCAGTAACTCGGAACTGGACAAACTGGTTGTCACCGATACCATTCCGTTGCGCGAGGATGCCATGGCCTGCGAACGCATCTGTCAACTGAGCATTGCCAACCTGCTGGCTGAAACCATGCTGCGCATCAGCAACGAAAGCTCACTGAGCTCGTTATTCATGGAATAAATTGTAAATAAGTTTTATCAACCGGTTTGTTTGGTCGCGAACAAGCCATAATCGAGGAGTAATCAGTATGAAAATTGAAATCAGCGCCGACAAGCGCACAGCGCAGGGAAAGGGTGCGAGCCGCCGTCTGCGCCGTTCCGGTAAAGTACCGGCCATCATTTACGGTGGCAGCCAGGAACCGCAATCCATTGAAATGGACCATAACGATCTGTACCACAAACTCAAACTGGAAGCCTTTCATGCGTCCATTCTGACTTTGAGTGTTGCCGGAAAAGCAGATCAGGTCTTGCTGCGCGATGTGCAAATGCACCCGTTCAAACAGCAGGTCATGCACGTGGATTTTCAGCGCGTCGACAAGAACAAGAAAATCCACATGAAAGTACCGCTGCACTTCATCAACGCCGAAGCTTCTCCCGGTGTCAAAACATCCGGCGGTATCGTGTCACATATCATGACCGAAGTGGACATCAGTTGCCTGCCCTCGCAATTACCGGAATACATTACGATTGATCTGGCTGAAATGACAGCAGGCCATACGCTGCACCTAAGTGATCTGGTACTGCCCGAAGGTGTGGAAACCGTGGCTTTATCCAAAGGTGAAAACCTGCCTGTGGCTACGATCACCATCCCCCGATCGGCACTGTCTGAAGAAGCCGCAAGTGAAGAAGCCGGAGCAGAGAAAAAAGCCTGATCGACTCATTCAGCGAATGAAATCCGATAAATCTGCTGGAATAGACATTTCAGCAGATTTTTCTTTTGCATGTACTCATAAGCATCTCCACATGACATGAAACTGATCGTTGGACTGGGTAATCCTGGCAGAGAGTACGACGGTACCCGGCATAACGCCGGTTTCGACTGGATCGACCAACTGGCGCACAAACTACAAGTCTCGCTCAGACCCGAATCGCGTTTTCATGGTCTGTGCACGCAAATCCGCCAGAAAGACACCGATGTGTGGCTGCTGGAACCTCAAACATTCATGAATCGCAGCGGCCAATCGGTTGCCGCGCTGTGTCAGTTTTATAAAATCCAGCCGCAGGACATGATCGTCGTGCACGATGAACTGGATCTACCACCCGGTGTAGCCAAACTGAAAAAAGGTGGCGGCCTGGGCGGGCATAACGGTCTCAAGGACATCGCGGCGAAAATGGGTACCCAGGATTTCTGGCGATTGCGCATCGGCATCGGCCATCCGGGTGATCGCAACGCCGTCGTCGGATACGTGTTGCATCCGCCGCGCAAGGAAGAAGCGCCGTTGATCGACGAAGCCATCGCCCGCAGTTTGGAAGTCTGGCCGCTCATTGCGCAAGGCGCG
>JAAEXZ010000098.1 GCA_017879645.1 Nitrosomonas sp. | reverse complement strand
GACCGGCATGGATGTTTCCAACGCCAGCATGTACGATGGTGCCACGGCACTGGCCGAAGCTGCGCTGATGGCAGTACGTTCACACAAAACATCCCGGCGCATCCTGATTCCCCAGACCGTGCATCCCATATACCGCCAGGTTGTTCGCGCCATTGTCAGCAACCAGAAAATTGAAGTGGTTGAACTGCCATTCGATCAGCAATCCGGACAGGTTGATCCGGCTGCGTTAGCGCAGATTGCTAGCGAAGAATTTGCCGCATTGGTCATACCTCAACCCAACTTTTTTGGTGTGCTGGAACAGGTCGATACACTGACGGACTGGGCGCACAGCAAAAATGCGCTGGCGATCGGTGTCGTCAATCCGACTGCCCTGGCGCTGCTGACGCCGCCGGGAGAATGGGGCAGCAAAGGTGCCGACATTGCAGTCGGAGAAGGTCAACCGCTTGGCATTCCCCTGTCCAGCGGCGGCCCCTACTTTGGTTTTATGGCCTGCAAGAATGAGCTGGTGCGCCAGATGCCCGGTCGTATCATCGGTCGCACGACCGATCTGGACAACAAGGAAGGTTTTGTTTTGACCCTGCAAGCACGGGAACAGCACATCCGCCGTTCCAAGGCCACATCCAATATCTGTACCAATCAGGGTCTGATGGTAACGGCCGCCACCATTTACATGTCGTTGATCGGACCCGATGGATTGCGTCGTGTGGCAGCACAGTCGCACGCCAATCTGTTGGAATTGACCGAATTACTTACCGCAATCAAAGGCGTGAAAAAAACATTCAGCGGCCCCAGTTTCCATGAAACGGCATTCACGTTATCAGCCTCTGCTGCGAACGTGCTGGCACAACTCAAGCAGAAAGGGATACTTGGTGGTCTCAACCTGCAGGATCATTATCCTGATCTTGCCAATACGATCCTGGTCTGTACCACAGAAACCAAAACTTCCGCCGACCTGCAACATTTTGCCACCGCCATGAAGCAAGTACTCGGTTAATGAATCATCGCAACGTACACATCTAACACTCATACAAAATAGCTATCAGCATTAAGGAGAAAATTATGGTTACTCTCAAAGGCAAACCGATCAAACTCGAAGGCACCTTTCCCAAGGTAGGACAAAAAGCCCCTGCCTTTTCACTGGTCAACCGCGATCTGCAGGATGTGACGCTGGCTAACTATGCCGGCAAAAAGAAAGTACTGAACATCGTTCCGAGTCTGGATACCCCGGTTTGTGCCATCTCGACCCGCAAATTCAACCAGCAGGCAAGCAATATGGACAATACCGCCGTGCTGATTATTGCAGCCGACCTGCCTTTTGCCATGAGCCGCTTCTGTGATGCCGAAGGACTGGATAAAGTGATTACCCTGTCCACGATGCGTGGCGCCAATTTCATGAAAGACTACGGCGTTTTCATTGCCGATAGTGCATTTGGCGGAATCACCGCACGCGCCGTGATCGTGCTTGATGAGTCGGACAACATCATTCATGCCGAACTGGTTCCTGAAATTGCAGATGAACCCAATTATGACGCAGCCATGGCTGCCCTGAAAAAATAATGGATCGTGACTAAACCATGCTGATATTTGAACATTCACGCAAAGGCCGTCGTAACTACTCGCAATCCCCGGCGTCATTGAGCAACAAGTCTCAGATTCCGCAGAATCTGCAACGCAAGTCGCCCGTGCTGTTGCCCGAGGTATCCGAGATGGATACGGTGCGCCACTACACTCGGTTATCACAGAAAAATTTTTCGATTGATACCGAATTTTATCCGCTGGGTTCTTGCACGATGAAATACAATCCTCGCGCATGCAACTCGCTGGCCATGCTGCCACAGTTCCTGTCCCGTCACCCGCTGGCTCCTGAAGATACGGGTCAAGGTTTCCTGGCCTGCATGTATGAACTCCAGGAAATCCTGAAGTCGGTAACCGGCATGGCCGGTGTCAGCCTGACGCCAATGGCTGGTGCACAGGGTGAACTCATTGGTGTCATGATGATTCGCGCTTACCATGAATCACGTGGTGATTTTGCCCGTACCGAGATCATCGTACCGGACGCAGCGCATGGCACTAATCCTGCAACCGCTGTCATGTGCGGCTTCAAAGTCGTGGAAATTGCTACGGATAGCGATGGTAATGTGGATCTGGATGCACTGAAAGCCGCTGTAGGTCCGCAAACTGCCGGATTGATGCTGACCAATCCATCGACACTGGGCGTATTTGAAAAAAATGTGGCCGAAATGAGTCGCGTCGTCCATCAGGCCGGTGGCTTGCTGTACTACGACGGTGCCAACCTGAATGCCGTTCTGGGCAAGGTAAAGCCTGGCGATATGGGATTTGACGTGATTCACATCAATCTGCACAAGACGTTTTCCACTCCTCATGGTGGCGGTGGACCGGGTTCGGCCCCTGTCGGCGTTGCAGAACGTTTACTGCCATTCATGCCGGTACCCATCGTGGCCAAGGAAGGTGAAAACTATCGTTGGATGACCGAGAAGGACAAGCCACAGACAATCGGACGACTGTCAGCACACATGGGAAATGCCGGTGTTTTGTTGCGTGCCTATATTTATGTGCGTCTGCTCGGCATGCAGGGTATGCACCGAATTTCGGAATTCGCCACACTGAATGCCAACTACCTGATGGCAGAATTGCGCAAGGCCGGTTTTGAGATTGCTTATCCCAATCGCCGCGCCAGTCACGAATTTATCGTCACAATGAAAGACATCAAGGACAAGACCGGTGTAACCGCAATGAATCTGGCCAAACGCCTGCTCGACAAGGGCTATCATGCACCCACCACGTATTTCCCGCTACTGGTGCCGGAATGCCTGCTGATCGAACCGGCCGAGACCGAATCCAAGGAAACACTGGATGCATTTGTCGTATCCATGAAAGAAATATTGCAGGAAATCGAGTTGCAGCCTGATATGGTTAAAGGTGCGCCGCACACCATGTCGGTGCGCAAGCTGGATGACGTCAAGGCAGCTAGAGAACTTGATCTGGCCTGGAAACCAAACGCCTGACCGTACCCTGTCTGTTTCACCATACTGCAAAGTGATTGCCGGTTTGCGGCAGCAATAACGCAATCACTTTGCAGGCACTTCAGTTTTTCACACCTTTCACCACGAGAAAATACTATGCGTACACTGATATGCGGATCTATCGCTTACGACAATATCATGGTCTTCCCGGATCATTTCAAGAATCACATATTGCCCGAAAAAATTCACGTATTGAATGTGGCATTCCTGGTTCCCGAAATGCGCCGTGAATTTGGTGGTTGCGCCGGAAATATTGCTTATAACCTGAGCTTGCTCGACGGAGAACCGATCATGATGGCAACGGTTGGCGACGATTACCCACTTTATGCTGCGCGATTCGAGAAACTGGGGTTGAATCAGGATCATATCCTGCATGTACCCGAAACCTTTACCGCACAGGCGTTCATTACAACCGATCTGGATGACAATCAGATTACCGCATTTCATCCTGGTGCCATGAATTTTTCTCACCTCAATTCAGTCAACGACACCCAAGACATCCGATTGGGTATCATCGCACCGGATGGTCGTGATGGCATGATACAGCATGCCCGTGAGTTTCATGAGGCTGGCATTCCCTTCATATTTGACCCGGGTCAGGGATTGCCAATGTACAACGGCGACGAGCTGCTGCAATTTATCGACAAGGCCGACTATATCGCAGTGAACGATTATGAAGGAGAATTGCTGCAGGAACGCACCGGTCGCAAACTCGAGTCACTGGCTGATCAGGCCAAGGCACTGATCATTACATTGGGTGCACAAGGTTCGTTGATTTATGCAGATGGTAAAAAATACCAGATCCCCAGCGTCAAACCCAAAGCCATCGTTGATCCAACAGGATGCGGGGATGCCTACCGGGCGGGACTACTATATGGCATCGTCAACGGATTGGACTGGCAAACCACCGGCCAACTGAGCTCACTGATGGGTTCACTCAAGATCGCGCATCGCGGTGGCCAGAATCATACCTTTACGCGCAATGAAATCGATCAGTATTACTTTGAACAATTTGGTTCACGCTTGCCCTGACACATTCTTTTCGCTGGATGCATCGCCGATAAAATGTGTCGCAGACCGCTGATCGGTAGCCAGGCTACCGATCAGCAGTTGACATTACTTCTTCAAATCCTTGGTCATTTCCTGCAAGTTTTTCTGAACCTTGCTCGATGCATCTTCCACGGCATCACCGACATCTTCAACCGCATCGCGAACTTTCTCATCCTGACGACGATCCAGTGCATCATTGACTTTATCCATCACTTTTTCTGTTGTTGTCGATGCTTTTTGCTCGCATGCAGAAATAAGCAATACCAGCACCATCATCACGAATAAATTTATTGCTTTCATCGTAGCGACTCCTTTGAGATTGAAACAGACACAGCACCATTACTGACACTGCGTTAGAATTTATGTCGAAAAATTTCGGCAACCAGGAAAATGGCAATCATGTATCCGCCATTGCTTAAAATGTTGAGACACTGTGGCACGCGTTTCAACGATCATTCGAACTCAACCCAGACGGGCTGATGATCTGAAGCTTCGGTCATCGTATCACAATTAAAAGATTTAAGCTGTTGCGCCAAGTTCTCCGTAATAAAAATGAAATCAAAACACGCCGGTTGATCAACAAAATCCACCGGATGGATACCCACTGTCGCAATATGAGGTTGGTCAGGATGAAGTACTGACCACGCATCCTGAAAACGGGGTATACCTGTTTCAAAGGGCGCCAGGATCCGCTCGCGTTCCGGTGCTGTCGCAGGAAAATTCATGTCACCACACAATATGGCGGTTTCGGGTCGCGGAAACACTTCGAAGGTTCCACCACATTCTTCATTCAAGTACAAGCGCTGAGACATGGCACAGGCTTCGACATGGCGGTCGCGGATGGCTTGAATCTGCATGTTTCGCTGATGCTGGGAGTAATATTCGAGATGTGTCGTCATGATACGTACCGGTCCAAATTGGGTGATAATGACTGCTTCGAGAAGCATTCTCTGCATACTGGGAGTAGACAGTTCGGCTGCCCAGGGTAATAAATGGCGCCAAACCTGACCTACCGGAAGTTTGGTAAAAATGGCATTGCCGAATTGACTTCTTCCACCAGAACCATCGGGCACATCTGTCGCTACGCCATAAATCGGCGTATAGCCCTGCAAACAGCTCGCCAGTTCGGCCATTTGATCCTCGCCACAACTACCTGCCAAACCTGGAAAACGGATCGCGACTTCCTGCAAGCAAATGACATCGAAATCATCGATACGCCGAATCGTGTCAACAATGCGGGCCAAATCGACTTGTCCATCTATGCCCCTGCCCCATTGAATATTCCAGCTTAACAACTTCAAAGTATTATCCCCGATTAAAAGCATACCCTCATCTTATCCGGAATCCAGTCACTTCAAACTGGATTGATTACCCTGCTGCAAGTTACTGAAACCCATTTCAAATTGATTCAACTGCTTTCCTGAATTTTCTAGCCTCAGATCTGCATCGAATATTTGAGTTTAATTTCAGCCACACGACAAATTGAACGAACTCATGTTATCCAGCAATTAACGCTATCAATTCAAATAGTAATTTCTATCCATCAACATGAACTTAGTAATCATATTATCCGGTACAAATTTTCGAATAGGAAATATCTGACAAAAACTTCTTGACATGGGATTTTTTCACACGTATAGTGCATATATGTGGGAATTAATCACACATATAAATGGTTAAAAATAAACAGCACCAGAAAATTCGATAATTTTTCACGGAGATATTTAATGAAATCATTATTTACCAAAACCACAATAGCCATTGCCGCTACTTTTGCAGTAGCTGCAATCTCGTTACCAATGTCTGACGCTTATGCAGCCAGTGTTCGCGTTAAATGTGAAAAGCAAGTCAATCGTTCTAAAGTTTCCGTCGATGGGCGCGGGTTAGCAGCAGGAAGCTACAAGGCTCACGTCATATCGGGTGATAACGATGCAACCAGTGACGCCCTTTCAGGTGCCGGAGAAATCGAATTCGATTTTGATAGCGATGCAGGCAATATCGCAGCCGGTGCAACGGAAATTGACTCAACCTTCATTCAGGGTGGCAAGGTGATCGGTCAGATTATCGACAGCAAAGGTCATACTGTTACCCAAGCGACTGCGCTTTGCCGTGCAAAATAAAAACAGCAAAAAAGCTGAATAACTCGATTCAAATTATCAGTCGGATACACATCAACACCCCAATCTGACGATTCATCAAAACGGAGACAAACATGAATTCAATAATGACAAAAACTTCAGCAGCTTTGGCCACAGCCCTGGTTGTTCTCGTTACGACCCTGCCAACCGAAGCCAGCGCAGCCGGTATTCGCGTTAAATGTGAAAAGCAAGCCAATCGTTCCAAAGTATCGGTCGATGGACGCGGTTTGGCAGCAGGTGAATATCACGCCAATATCATTTCTGGAAGTAATCATAAAGCCTCGAAACCGGTAACAGGTGGTGGCGAAATCGAATTCGACTTCGATAGTGATAAGGGCGACATCGCTGCGGGAGCCACCGCAATCGGTCCCAAGTTCATTCAAGGCGGCAAGGTCACGGGTCAGATTGTCGAAGCTAGCGGTCATGTGGTCATTGAAGCCACCAATACCTGCCGTACACGATAAGAGCAGTCGATCATACCCCCTCAATTGATCGAATGCGATGAACGATTCTGCAAAACAAGTTTTTAGAAATAAGGAAGAAAAAAATGAATAAACTCATGATCAAAAGCTCAACAGCAATGGCCGCAGCCCTGGCAATTTTTGCAACCTCATTACCAATGGAAGATGCCAATGCAGCCAGCGTGCGTGTGAAATGCGAAAAAAGCGCCAACCGCTCCAAAGTGTCTGTTGATGGCCGTGGCTTGCCTAGTGGCAGTTACAGAGTACGCATCATTTCCGGTGACAATGCCAAACGATCCCCTCTCGTTGCTGGCGCCGGAGAAATTGAATTCGATTTTGACAGTGACAGAGGCAATATCGCCGCAGGCGCCACTGCAATCGGTTCAAGCTTCATTCAAAGCAACAGAGTGACTGGACAAATCAAGGATAGCCACGGATTTACCGTCGCTACCGCCACGAGTGTCTGCACAGCCAAATAGTCAAGCGCAGCATTCGATCAGATTTACTCACTGATCGAATTACAGCTCTGGAAGCACTGGCACCCCTTTGGTGCTTCCAGACTGTTCCATCCAGATGGTCGATTGACATATTTTGTCATCGCATAATGCAACGAAACCAGCCAAACAGATTGTAACCTGTCAAACACAATCAACCTCGCCCGCTCAAAGCCTCCGATCAGCAAAATCCAGTCATACCTGTTCCGTCGTTAGTCTTTAACCCGGCTGAGCAAACCATTCCTCATGTCATTCCACAACCGATACCATGAAAAATATCGCTCTCAGTTGCATTTTCACCGTATTTTTAAGTATTTCTTTATCGGTCTGTGCTCATATCAATGCATCCCAAACCGAACTCGAAGCCCTTTTGCTGTTTCACGACCCCGGTACTTTGCATACGCCATCCTCACACTCGGAGATCGATCCTGTGATGATCCAAAAAATCGACATGACAACACAACACTATACTGGCACGGCTTCCCAGACAACATATTCCCCCTACCCCGGCCTGCACGATCTTGGCACGTTTGACACGGTACTATTGACAGGCTGGCGATTCATTTCAGCACCGCATTTAAGTCAAACCGCATCCACCATTGACGAATACATGAAGCATCAGGGTAAACAGACGTTTTCATTATTATCGAGCCGCTATACGACATCCGGTCATCGTCTTACAAACAAGCA
>JAAEXZ010000097.1 GCA_017879645.1 Nitrosomonas sp. | reverse complement strand
TTCACGCTCGATCATGCCGGGATACAACATGCCACGCAGTACCGCTTCTGCTGGCGTGCCGCCATTGGACAGCACCAGTGCATTCAGCGGCATGCTGAAATGCCCATCCTTGATGCGATTGATCAGCCGCTGGAACTGCGCCTGCGTGCGATTCTTCTGGTATGTCCACATCCAGAAGCTGCCATCGGCATTCCAGCGCGCCTGATGGGGAGAAGGGCTGCCTGCGGTTGCATCCATCTGGTTCAAGTAGTAATCGGTCATTTCCAGAAAGGCACTTTGATATTGCTGCTCGTTGCCTTTCCACATATAGTCCGTGTGATCATCGGGGGCGATGTAAATACGTTTCTGTGCAAGCGTTTCCTGCGCGATAAAAGTAATCAGCAACAGAATAAAAAACCTTGAAATGATAGTTCTCATAGTCGTTCCTGGCATCCATAAAATTCAAAAACCCGGAAAGATTTGCAGTGATCTCTCCGTTATCGTTCCCGCATCAGTGTCTGCATCACTGGGCGGGTATCGGAAAATCAAGCCTTTTTGCTGTTTCCATGGATGCGCATATTACAGACTTAAGAAAATTTTTAAGTGTTGATGAAGGCGGGAAAAAGACCGTAATTTTATGCAAAGACGATTTACGGCATTGATACGCTTAAGTTTACTTAAAACTGAAAAAATATAATGAAAGGAGAGAGGTAATAAAAATCAAATGATGATGTGGATAGGAGTCAGGTATCGCAGACAGAGCTGACGCACTCCTCTAACAACACCTCCTCATGCGTTGTGTGCCGGTTATCTACACCAGACGGCAATGGCTGAATAATTATCCTGAGTTGAATCTCCGCGCGTCAAAACCAATTTCTCCAAATTCGTTAACCACTCCGTTGCAGAAGATACCGAATCAATCATCGACACCATTTCATGGTCATCCACATACTGCCATAGTCCATCGGAACACATCAGAAAAGTATCTCCGCATTGAACGGATATCGGCTCCTGCAGCAAATCCAATTCCGCAAGATTACTGTTTCCCAAAGCCGCATACAACTGATTCCGGACTGGCGATGATCTGAATTCACTCGGCTTCAGATACCCCGTATCGATCATATTTTGTGCAATGCTGTGATCTCGTGTGCGCAATACTACGCTTCCCGATCGAAAACAATACAAACGGGAGTCGCCGATATGCCCCCATGCAGCTTTGCAATTCACGCTGTCAATGATCAGGATGACACCGGTGGCACGCATTTTTGCCAGTGTCATATTATGCTGTTGTTCTCTTGTAAGTGCTTCGTCCACTTTCCGGAAAAGTAGTTCGATTGCCTTGGAACTACAATCCGGTTGCCGTGCAAACAGCTCGCAGGCATGTTCAATCACCAGTCGTGATGCAACATCTCCCCCCGCATATCCCCCAACTCCATCGGATAGTACACAGCAAGTCAAACTGGAATCAGACCAGTAATCACAGGCATCCTCATTGATTTTCCGCCCTCCTGCTTCGGATAGCTTTGCTATTTCAAGTTTCATAAAATGACTTTATGACGCCGGCATCACAATCAGTGCAATCTTTCAGAATCAAATCGAAACAGAGATTAGCATGAGTCTAACCGAAACAGAAATCGATCGCCGTCACCATCAGTAACAATTAGAAAAATGGTGGCAAATATTATGTGGGAGCTCAACCGTATAAATGAACCAACAAGGGCAAGCATACCACGTCAAGATATTCGCCAAGAAAAGGGTTTCGGCATTCTGCCATTGCACACAGGATACTGGCTTAACCAGTCAGTTTGTGGTGCCGAGAGGGGGAATCGAACCCCCATGATGTCACCATCGCGGGATTTTGAGTCCCGTGCGTCTACCAATTCCGCCATCTCGGCCTTGCTAGTGCGTTGCTCATTCATCGAACAGACAAGGAAGGCGCAATTATCACTGAAATCCAGTATAACGGCAAGCCGCAGAGACGGAAAAGAGCTTAAGCCAGTATAATGTCGACTATGAAAACACGGGATTTTGATTTTTACCTGCCACCAGAATTGATTGCTCAATTTCCAGTTCCACAGCGTACCGGCAGTCGCATGCTTTATGTCAACAGCCCTACAGCACAATGGCACGACACTGTATTTTCCGAACTATCACATTATGTGCGTAAAGGTGATGTCATTGTTTTCAATGACACGCAAGTCATCAAGGCGCGCCTGAAAGGCATCAAGAAAATGACGGGGGGAAAGGTAGAGGTCATGGTTGAACGGATCCTGGATGACCACCACGTATTGGCTGGCATACGTTCCAGTCACGCTCCCAAGACAGATGCGCAATTGCGATTGGCCGACGTTATCGAAGCCAGTGTGACCGCTCGCGAAAACGAGTTTTATACCTTACATTTTCACAACCCCGAACCCGTTGCAGAATTACTGGAACGTTATGGACAATTGCCGTTACCACCCTATATCGAGCGTTGCGCCAGTACCACCGATGAAGCCCGATATCAGACGATCTATGCTAGAAACCCGGGTGCCGTTGCCGCACCCACTGCCGGACTGCATTTTGATCCCGACATGATGAGTACCCTGCAATCGCTGAATGTGGTGATCGCTTATGTAACATTGCATGTCGGAGCCGGAACATTTCAACCCGTCCGTGCTGAAAACATTGCCGATCACGTCATGCATCACGAAAGATTCCATATCCCTCAATCCACTGCATCGGCCATCGAGCACGCGCAAGCAACAGGCGGCAAGATTCTCGCCGTCGGCACAACTACCCTGCGTGCACTGGAAGCTTGTGCCACGGCACATCATGGGAGAATTGTCGAAGGCTACGGCGATACCAATATTTTCATCACTCCAGGTTATCGATTTCAAATCGTCGAGAGATTACTGACCAACTTCCATTTACCTCGCTCGACCCTGCTGATGCTGGTATCAGCTTTTTCAGGCATGGATCTGATGCGTAAGGCATACCAGCATGCCATTAACAGTCGCTATCGTTTTTTTAGTTATGGCGATGCCATGCTGATTGAAAGACAATTATGAAATTTCATTTACACTCAACAGATCGTGCAGCTCGTCGTGGCACACTGACAGTCGCGCATGGCACCATTGAAACCCCCGTTTTCATGCCGGTAGGCACCTATGGCGCAGTCAAAGGCATGTCACCTGCGGCGCTGCATACCATCAATGCCCAGATCATCCTGGGCAACACCTTTCATTTGTGGTTGCGCCCCGGGCTCGAAGTCATCCAGGCACACCAAGGATTACACCAGTTCATGGCATGGGATGGTCCTATTCTGACCGACTCTGGCGGTTTCCAAGTGTATAGCCTGGGAGATCTACGCAAAATTACCGAACAAGGCGTACATTTCAAATCTCCGATCAATGGCGATAACTGCTTTTTATCTCCAGAAGAATCAATGCGCATACAGCATACGCTCAATTCCGACATCGTCATGGTATTCGATGAGTGCACACCCTATCCGGCTGACGAAACCACAACCCATCAATCCATGGAATTAAGTTTGCGCTGGGCCGAACGTTCCAAACAGGCGCACGCTGGCAATAGCAATGCCCTGTTCGGTATTGTTCAGGGGGGAATGTATGAACACCTACGTGAGCAATCCCTTGCCGGTTTACAAAAGATCGGTTTTGATGGTTATGCCATAGGCGGACTCTCTGTGGGAGAACCCAAATCTGAGATGCTGAGAATACTCAAACACACGACACCCTTACTGCCCGCCGATAAGCCACGCTATCTGATGGGAGTTGGTACACCATCCGATTTAGTGGAAGCTGTAGCTTCGGGAGTCGATATGTTTGATTGCGTGCTACCCACCCGCAATGCGCGAAACGGCTGGTTGTATACCCGAAATGGCATCATCAAGCTGCGCAACAGCCAGTACCGGTTCGATACTTCCCCACCCGATCCACGCTGCAACTGTTATACCTGCGCACATTTCAGTCGCTCCTATCTGCACCACTTGCAACGTACCAACGAAATGCTGGGCGCACATTTGAATACCGTCCACAACCTGCATTATTACCAGCAATTGATGCAGGAAATACGCACGGCCATTGAGAACAATCAATTTGAACAATTTGCTCAAGAATTTCTGGCATGAGCGATCAGCATGCTAATATGTCGATTTTTGAGACGCATTTTTGGAGAGTTTTATGCTAATTAGTGAAGCATTTGCACAAACTGCTGCCACATCAGGACAATCTGATGCCAGCTTATTAAGCTTGTTACCCATGTTTGGCATTGTCATCTTGTTTTATTTTTTGCTGATTCGCCCTCAATCGAAACGCGCAAAAGAACATAAGCAAATGACCGAAGGATTGCAAAGAGGGGATGAAGTCATCACCAACGGCGGCTTCCTGGGCATGATCATTAGCGTCAGCGAAAGTTATGTCATCGTCGAAATCGCCCCCAACGTCGAGGTCACTCTGGTGAGATCCTCCATACAAACGCTGCTCCCTAAAGGAACCTTGAAAAACATTGATCCCAAAGGCGGAAAAACCCAAAAACCGAAAGCCACCAAAGCAGAGGGTGAAAATACAACCACGGATAGCAATGGTAGTGAAGCTGATAAAAACTAGCTACGATTTCGCACGCTGATTCCAGCGCCTCGTCACTCCAAACATTTTTATTCCCATCATTCAATCGTTATACACACATGAATCGCTACGCTCTTTGGCAATATCTGATTATCGCGGTTTCGATCGTACTCGGATTTATTTATACTCTTCCCAACTTTTACGGCGAATCCCCTGCAATCCAGATTTCCCCATTACGCAGTTCCGTTAGCGCTGACAATACCCTGCTACAACGTGTCGAGGATACGCTTAAGCAATCGGGTATCGCATTTGATGGCATGCTTCTGGAAGGGAACAGCATCAAAACACGATTTGCAAATACCGATTCCCAAATCAAGGCGAAAGACACACTTGAGTCTGCACTGGGAGCTGATTACATCGTTGCACTGAATCTTTTACCCAATTCTCCTAAGTGGCTAGCTAGTCTGGGCGCTCTGCCCATGTACCTGGGTTTAGATTTGCGAGGTGGTGTTCATTTCATGCTTGCCGTCGACATGGATGGCGCCATGGAAAAAGCGCTTGATCGTTACAACAATGATCTTCGCAGTACCTTGCGCGAACAAAAAATTACTTATAGCGGACTGGAAAAGCAGGGTAAAAAGCTGATACTCAAATTTCGTGATGCTGAATCACGCACAAAAGCTCAAACTGAGCTAAAAAACAATTTTCCTGATTTAGGCCTGCTTGAAGAACAAACCGACAATCGCTTTCATCTGATCATCACGATCAAGCCCGAAGCACAAACACGCATGCAGGAATCGACTGTTCTGCAAAACATCACCACACTCAGAAATCGTGTTAACGAACTGGGTGTAGCCGAACCCATTATCCAGAAAGCTGGCGCCGATCGCGTCATTGTACAGTTACCGGGCGTTCAGGACACTGCCAAGGCCAAGGATATCCTGGGTCGAACAGCTACACTGGAGGTTCGTATGGTGGATGATGAACGTGACCTGGATGCAGCATTGCGTGGCAAGGTGCCATTCGGAACCGAGCTCTATGAAGAACGAGGAGGCAGTCCATTACTTGTCAAAAAACAGGTATTGCTTACGGGTGAGCACATCACCGACGCTCAACCCGGCTTCGACAAAGACAATCAAGCAGCCGTCCATATCAACCTGGATACCAGTGGTTCACGGATTTTCAAGCAATTGACCCGTGAGAATGTAGGCAAGCGCATGGCTATTTTGTTGATCGAAAAAAATCAAGCGGAAGTGATCACGGCCCCTGTCATCCGCGAAGAAATTGGTGGCGGGCGAGTACAGATCAGTGGTCGTATGACCAGTACCGAAGCCAAGGATGTAGCATTGCTGTTGCGTGCTGGCGCCCTAGCTGCACCAATGGACATCATCGAGGAACGAACAGTGGGTCCGAGTCTGGGTGCCGAAAACATCACCCGTGGTTTCAATTCGACTTTATATGGATTTCTTGCCGTTGCGGTATTTGTAGCTATGTACTACACCGCATTTGGAATGATCTCTGTTGTAGCACTGGCATTTAACTTGTTATTGCTCGTCGGCTTATTGTCGATCATGCAGGCCACACTGACATTACCCGGCATGGCTGCACTGGCACTAACGGTCGGTATGGCTATCGATGCGAATGTTCTAATCAACGAACGTATACGAGATGAGGTTCGAAGTGGCGCATCTCCACAACAAGCCATCTTTGTCGGATTCGAACGCGCATTCGGTACGATTGTGGATTCCAACATCACTACGCTAATTGCGGGGATAGCATTATTTGCTTTCGGATCCGGACCCGTCAAGGGTTTTGCTGTCGTATTGTGTCTTGGAATTTTGACTTCCGTGTTTACAGCCACATTCGTATCCCGGGGTATGGTCAATCTGATTTATGGCAGTCGTCGCAGATTGGACCGTGTACCGGTTGGAAAAATCTGGATTCCCAAAACCGATACCACGGTCAGGCGAACAATCAAATCCAGTAACATGGACTTGGTTCAGGATACGGCAGCAATCCAAACAAAATCAGCGAAATTGGATCTTCCGGAAAATGAACCAACAATAAACAAGTCACCTGATTCAGAGCAAATACTTGACGTTGAAAACCATGATGTCCAATCAGATGTCACTGCCAGCGGCAAACCGAAGAACAGGAAAAAGCCCTCGTATTCCAAGCGTTCCAAATAAATTTTTATTGCTCATAAGGAAGAATTATGGAGTTTTTTAGATTCAATCGAGACATTCCATTCATGAGTTGGAGACGGCCAGGAGCCGTTATCTCCATTGTGACATTCATTTTGTCAGTCTATTTTATTGCCGTTAAAGGATTGAACCTCAATGTGGACTTTACAGGTGGCACCGTTCTGGAGGTCAGTTACAGTGAAGCCGCCGATTTAGAGAAAATTCGAACGGTTCTGTCAGAGCAGGATATGTCGGATGCCAGTGTGCAAAACTTTGGCACTTCCCGCGATGTTCTGATTCGTTTACCTATCAAACCTGCAGTTTCCAGCGCACAACTATCGGAAATTGTCCTGACTGCACTCAGGCAGGCAGATTCTTCCGTGGAAATGAAGCGCGTCGAATTCGTAGGTCCACAGGTTGGAGCTGAATTACTTGAAAATGGCGCATTGGCATTATTGTTTGTTTCTCTCGGTATCGTTGCCTATCTTGCAATGCGTTTCGAATGGAAGTTTGGTGTAGCCGGGATAATTGCCAATCTGCATGATGTTGTCATCATCGTTGGCTGCTTTGCATTTTTCCAATGGGAATTTTCGTTGACTGTACTTGCAGCTATTCTTGCGATTCTGGGTTACTCTGTTAACGAATCAGTCATTATTTTCGACCGTATTCGTGAAAATTTTCGCAAAATGCGCAATGCAACCATCACTCAGGTCATCGATAGTGCAATCACTCAAACTATGTCCCGCACGGTCATTACTCATGGTTGCACACAAATGGTTGTTATTGCAATGTTCTTGTTTGGCGGAGAAACACTACACTATTTCTCGCTCGCATTGACAATTGGTATCCTATTTGGAATTTACTCTTCGATAATGGTCGGTAGTTCGATCATCATGCTGTTGGGAGTCAAACGAGAAGATCTGGTCAAGCCTGAGAAGAAACCTTTGGAAAACGATGGTGCAGTTGTATAAATCTAGTTTCTGATTTTGGACAAATAAAAAAACACAACTACGTTAAACTTTTAAATGTAGCTGTGTCTTTTTGAAAATTCCAACTTACGCAGCGGAAGGATTTTTACGTTTGCGCATGAAGAAGAAAGCACCGATTGCAATAACTGCAACGATCGGTCCAATAATGACTGCTTTCGGTGTGGGGCGCCCTGCTCCTACCGAAAACGGAAAGCGTGAAACATAATC
>JAAEXZ010000096.1 GCA_017879645.1 Nitrosomonas sp. | reverse complement strand
ATCCAGTGAACTCAACGGATGATTGGCGACAATCAGAACGCGGTTTTGATCTGGAATGTGTACCCTATCCTTGCTCGATACCTGAAAAGAAAAATTGAAATGCTCCAGTACCGCGTCATTAAATTCCAAGCACTCCAGATACCGATGGGATTCGATAAATGCGTTGATTTCCTTCTGGTGCAGCATTCTTTTCAGTAACATCGAAGTTGCCCGAAACATCGGCTTGATCGGTTTGATGAAAATAATCTTTCAGCAAGGCATCCACATCCAGCATTTTGGGCTCTCGTTACTTAATCGAAATAGCCTGCAAGATAATGGATCAATGTGACAAAAGAATGACGTGCATTCATGTGTATCTTTCAAGGGGGGCAGAAACCAGTAGGTTGCAATAAGGTTTACACTTTGGTCCATTTGGAGATGCAGATCAGGGCGAAGCAATGTTGTCTGAGTGAACTCCAGCAACCGATGTTTGATCAGAATATGTTCTATTTCAAATTAGAGTTTCAGTTTGTGATATTAATCACTGAGGCTTGGATGGAAATATGTTTATATGGTGCTCTACGTTTCTCGAAGTGATGGAAAAGTATCGTGCTTTTGTGTAAATGAGATCAGAATTTTTAGTTATTCTAAGTTCGTTTTTTTGAAATGCTGCAATCCAGTGATCGTGTCAGTGTTGGCAAACCAATCTTATGTTTTTGTTGATTGGCGATGTTAAATTTAATTAAATGTTTACAGACTCTGGTTAAGTTGATATTTTCGGGGTCTGGCTTTTCTATTCAGAGGGAGAGCGCTGATCAGAAAGTGGTTGTTCATTTTTTAGTGACAATTTCATACTAAGTTATCTGTTTTTCATAAAACTGCTGATCTAGTCCGAGATCATGCTTGCAATCATTAAAATTAATAAGTTGGTAACATGTGATATGCAATACCAGAACCTGCTTTGTATTGGAGATAGTCAAACTTTCGGTGCCAGAACTTATGGTTGTTATCCTCTCTATCTGGCGCAAATGCTGACGCAGAAAACCCCTTATCAATGGCGCACCATCAATCGGAGTGTGAACGGGTATACTGCTCGCGATCTATGGTTTTTATTGGGGGACGAAATAGAACAGACTTCAGATACCTTTCAGGTCTGTATCCTGATTGGCACCAACGATGTCGGAAATGATACGCCAATTGACCTGTTTGAAGAATATTACCGGCAGATTATCAGAACATTGCTGATCAAACGCTACAAAGCTATATTTTGTGGTGAAATCCCACCGATTTACCCTGACGGGCATATCTTTTTCTGTAGAGAAACAACCGAGAAGCGCAAGCAATATAATGCGGTTATCAAGAAGTTGTTAGCCGAGCAGCAAGGCACTTACTGGGTTGAGTTCAATACGCTAGACCGTCAGTGTTATGTTGATCCTGTTCATTTCAATGAGCAAGGAAATATCCAGGTAGCCGAATCTTTCGCCCAAGCCATACTCGAACGGTGAGAATCGGTCTCGTCATCGGGACGCGACCCGAAATCATGAAGAATTACTCTGTCGTGCGCGCTTTGCGCGAGGCTGGGATGGACTTTATGGTTTTGCATACCAATCAGCATCAAGACCCGCTGATGCGTGATGACATTTTTTCCAAGATGGGCTACGAGCCGGATTTCATCTATCCCGGTAATTACAGTATGGGTGCAGCCATCGATTGGGTATGCAAGCTGATACGGCAGCACCATATCGATCTGGTTCTGGTCAATGGCGATACGGCGGCATCACTGATTGGTGCGATTGCTGCAATTTATTCGGATGTGGAGCTGGGGCATATCGAAGCCGGATTACGTTCGTTTGACGAACAGATGTATGAAGAACGCAATCGTGTCATGGTAGATAGTGCTGCACATTATCTGTTTGCCTATACCCGGCATCATGCGGATTACCTGAGTAAAATAAATGACTTGCGTGGTAAGATATTTAATGTGGGTAATACCACTATTGATCTGATCGAGGATTTTTCTCCTGAATTGTCCCGTATGGATTCGGGGCGGTATGCTTATATCACGTTGCATCGCAAGGAATTTACCGATAGTCGCGACAGGATGGTAAAAGTGTTTGCCGCGTTAAATACCTTGGCGCAAGAATTCGATGCCATGATTTTTCCGATGCATCCACGAACCCGAACAGCCATCGCCCAGCATCGTCTGGGTCAGGAATTGTTGTCCCGCGTGCGGGTCATTGATCCGGTCGACCCTTTTACTTCGCTGTCATATGAAAAATATGCCGATCTTATCATCACCGATAGTGGCTGTATCCAAGAAGAGGCTTATATTTTTGGTGTGCCGTGCGTTACCGTTCGAGAAAACACGGAGCGCCCTGAAACCATTGCTGCAGGCGCCAACATATTGACAGGTTTTACGATCGAGAAAATTCTGCATTTATCTCGTTCGCAGCGAGTGAACCGGCAACGACGATTTCCTCCAGTGTATGGCACGTGGGGAGCCGGTCGACGGATTGTCAGGATTTTGCAGGAAATTGCCATGAAGCGATCCAGGTTGACCCAATCCGGATCGATGTCGAGTCAATATTCGGCTGATTTTCAAGTGATCGATTGATGAGCGTTAAGGTGGTCTAGCTTGTTGCGCAGCATGCATAAATCATCGTTGTAGTTCGGTAGGAGAAGAGGAGTTTCTCGTTTCGGATAAATGTAGGTTAAAAATTCATGCGGTAGTGTTGCATTTCTAGTAACCCTCAAGGTGCTGACGGGTTCGAGCATGCCAAATTGTCTGGAAATCCAACCCAGAGGTTCAGCGTCATTCCCATAAAACAGCTTGGGTGTTTCATCCTTGACTTCGATGTTCCAGGCACTATCCAGCACATTGACTGTTATCCGCCGGTCGTCCCTATTCGTTGGAGCATCGACATGCCAGTGCATGTCAAGCCGATGCGATCCCTGACCGTCTACCCGATCCCAGATCGTCCAGCCAAAGTCAGGGTCATAAATGATTGCCCTTGAGTGGGTGATGCCGATTCTGGCATAACCATCATGCTGCACCAGTGCGATGATTTTGCCTGTCGATGTGGTTGTGCACACAATCAGATGGGTATGATAGGAATCCTTCCAGGCAAATGCGGTATGTTCCCCTTGCTGTGCTTGATCCAGGCCATCGATCATGATGGTGTTGTGCGCCACAGTACTGCGAAAATAATGCCGGAATCGTGGATCTTTATCGTAGCAGTGAGTCCCTGGATCAACCAGAATACAGCAATCATTCCATTTCCATTCAACCGATAATGCATCGGCATGACCATGGCCGAATCTACCAGCGGTGATACCGAGTCGGCCATGGTGGAGAAGCATGCTGCCATGTGCAGAATCACCCACAATGTTGCTGTAACCCGATGACTCAAATAGCTTTACGGAAGTAGAAGAAGGCGAAGTATCGGAGATATGTTGCCAAGATAGTTTGAGATATCGGGATAATGCAAACCCATCATCACTATCACCAATGGTAGGTAAATGCTCGGGGCAATCAGCAAATGACTGCAAGAAACGACAGCCTCGCAGCCACCCTTGTTCAATTGCCCTGGGTACAGGGTGATCATGATGTTTCAAGAGCATGACGACCAGTCCGCATAAATCCACGATCATCAATAAATAGCGAAAGGATTGCTCGCGATTGCCGCCATCCGCAAGAATTTGTGCATCAACCTGCTGTTGCAGATGCATTAATCCGGTGTGTAACCAATGCTTGGATTCCGGAAATTCAGGAAAAAGGATTCCCGCATAGATCAACCCGGCACATTCGCCGATCGTATGGTTGCCAGCATACGAGAACAAATTCAAGCGGCGATGAATGAAATAGGCATGTTCCCGCATCAGTTGCAGCAGGGCTTGCCAGGTTGGTTCACTGATCTGGAATTTCCTGATTAGGTCAAAGGTGTGGCAGAGACTAATTAATCTCAGGGAACATTCCAGTGTGGATAGATAATGGATGCCAACGAGCCAGGGATTACTGTCGATCCAGGAATGACAAGCATTTTCAATATAATTGGTAATTTCTTTTTGCTGATGTGGGTCCGAAAGATGCTGGCAAGCTAGCGCCAGGTCAAACAGGTTTTGTAACCGTGATTTGTTCCAGATAACCTGGATTTCGCTCGATTTGATTGAATTGTATTGTCGGATGCGTGCAAAAAAAATTCTGGGCCAGGTTGGAGTGGATTCAGATTCACGGTGCCAATCTGTAAGTAATTTGTGTTTAATGCTTTTATTCTCCAGTATCGGGTTAGCTGATCCTCCATTTTTTAAGGAAATAGTTGATTCATCAAGATTGATTGAAAAATAGGGCAAGGCCGGCAGGCAGGGTTGCTGGGTCGTGCAAAAACGATATTTCTGGATTGGATCCGTGTGTCGACCAGGGTTGAAACGCAGTATAAATCTCAGGCCCATCACCATTAGGGAGGCATAGCGAATGATCCGATATCGTACTTCATCAATTTTCATGAACGGGTTGAGTGCGGTTAAAAAATGGAGAGAAGGATCAAGACACAGATCCCGGGAGCATGCGCTGCCGAACCCTATGACACTAACTCGCGTTTCAGTTTTTCACTGATCGGAGGATAAGGTCGGCGCAGGGGTAACTCGCCTGGCTTGCGCACTCTGGCTGCAACCATTTTCCATGCAGGATCGCGTATCTTTTCACCTGTGATCGGAACAATATGCCCGTCACCATAAATTTTAAGATAGTGCTCGTAAATATAATCGCACACATGCTCATAGGCGCAACGCTTGCATTGCTTGGTCTTGATCCGATCCTTCAGAATGTAGAATCGACTCATGCCGGCTGTCAGCATGGCTCTGATGCCATGTCGGATTATCGTGGCAAGATATGCGGTATTCAACCAGCCCAGCAGAGCACATAAATTGGCCAGTATCCAGCCTTTGCGGATTCTGATACTCGCATAATTGTCCCATTCGTCGGGATCAAACGTCATCTGGTCAAGATTGGTCACGTATTGTTCATAGCCGGGCAAAAAGCAGAATGGCATGTATCTCACATTGAAGTGTGGCAGCTGATGCTCAAATTTCTGGATGGCCTTGATGATTTCCTTTCCTGCATCGGCATAATCCACATAGACTTCCTTGACGATATCGATATTTTTGGCCTGAATGACCGGATTGAACATGACAAGATTGATATTGTCGATCTGCTTGTCGATCAGCAATTGCATGATATCGGTCATGTGCATGTAATTCGTTTTGCACACTACGGTGTTGGTTCTGACACGGATACCCAATTCCCGGGCATGATCGATAGCTGTCAGGATATGATCGAAACTGTGCGGAACTTTGGTCAATGAATCATGAATTGATGCATTATGCCCGTGAATACTGAACAGGATATCGTCGATGCCCGCAACAACCAGTGAGTCAATGTAGGATCGCTTTGCCAGCCGGATGCCATTGGTAATCAAGCAAACAATTGCAATACCGCAATCTTTTTTTGCATACGCAATTAATTCCGGCAAGTCTTGACGTAAAGTGACTTCGCCACCCGTAAATTCGATTTCCCTGATTCCGAGTTTGCTGGCCAGGCGGAGTTGTTGCTTGGCCTGCTCGGTAGTCAATGTATTTTCATTGGTTCTGGTTATCACGGAATCATAGTAATAGCAAAAAGGGCATTTGGCATTACAGGCATAACCCAGGTTGATTTCAACTTTTTTTGTATGATGGGGCATAAGTAGAACGTCCAAAGATTCATTTCAAAGACGACAAGTTGGCATTTTTAACCATCGCAATTCCAGAAAATGATCTAATTCATGAAATATAGTGGATCAATCGATGGGAAAGTTACTAATATTACATCTTTAGCATCTCTTTTTCGTGTCAGTGTGTTTTCCTTGAACATGAGAGGATCATTAAATGGATGTACCAATCAACTGGGGAATCCTCGGTGCCGGAAAGATAGCCGACCGTTTCATTACAGACTTCAAGAAGGTCAATGACGGACATATCGTTGCGATTGCTTCAAGATCAGCAGAAAGAGCCCAGGCATTCTCAGCTCGCCATGGCATTCCCCGCATCTACGATGATTATGAAAGCATAGTCAGGGATCCCGGGATTGATGTAATCTACATTGCGACGACACACAATTTTCACAAGCAGCATGCGTTGCTTTGCTTGCAGAATGGTAAGCATGTGTTATGCGAGAAGCCATTTGCAACCAATGCAGCAGAGGCACGAGAAATGATTGCCTGCGCGCGTGAAAATGGTTTGTTTCTGATGGAAGCCATGTGGATGAAGTTTAATCCGGCATATCGACAAGTTATGCACTGGATTGAAGACGGTTTGATCGGAAAAATCCAGATGCTTAAGGCCGATTTTGGATTCCGGGCGCCATGGGAACCTGAGAGCAGGTTGCTTAATCCCGAATTGGCAGGGGGAGCATTGCTGGATGTCGGAGTGTATCCCGTTGCACTGGCATCGCAATTGTTCAATGCCAAACCTACCTTGATTGAAGCGCTGGCATTGGTGGGTACAACCGGAGTCGATGAGCAGACAGGCATCGTATTGAAATATTCGCATGGGCAGTTAGCCATGCTGACTGCTGCCATTCAGACCAGAATCCCAAATAATGCCCTGATATTGGGTACACAAGGCATGATCTGGATTCCATCTTTCTGGTGTTCCCGAATGGCGGTTTTGTGGCGACGTAACAAATTGCCTTTATTCGTGTTGAAAACCGCCGGGTATCAATTTGAAGCCATAGAGGTCAATCAATGTATCAGGCAGGGAATGAAAGAAAGCAAACTCATGCCCCATGCCGAGACCCTTGCGATTATGGAAACTATGGACAGTATCCGGGAAAAAATTAATCTGCATTATCCATCCGAAACCAATCTGGCAACTTGATAGCATTGCAAAACCGGGTAACTGCCGAATCAGACCAAATTACCACTTCATCTATGCCGGTTTGTCCAATTTTTGCTGACGAGATGCGGATGGCATTCATCTCTTGGAACTTGGGGGTGATATTACCCCCAAGACACGGTAATCAGGATTTATTTTGCGTTTTTACTGGTAAGTGAACCCAGGAAAGCTTTGACGTCATCGATGAATCCTGGACCAACTTCACGACCCAGTTGATGTTTTGCCATCAGTCGAATAGCTTCGTCCAATGTGCTAACTGAGCCATCATGGAAATATGGTCCTGTTTTGGTAATGTTTCTGAGACTCGGTACTTTAAACACTTTTTTGTCTGTTTCAATGCCGGTTACTTCAAAACGTCCCATATCTTTCGTGTCATAAGACTCAACCACGCCAATTTTTTTGAATGAATTGCCACCAATGGCAACTCCGTTGTGGCATGTTGCACATCCCATGTGCATAAATTTATGCAAACCTCTTTTTTCATTGTCATTCAGGGCATTTTCATTACCATTCAGATAATCATCGAAACGCGAAGGGGTCAGAAGTGTACGTTCGAAAGCGCCAATGGCTTTACCTACATTTTTATATTGTATAGGGTCTTTGTCACCTTTGAATGCTTCTTCAAACAAGCCTTTATATTCATCAATTTTTTTCAATTTATCGACGACGGCCCCTTCATTGGGCATGCCCATTTCAATCGGATTCAGAATAGGACCCAGAGCCTGTTCTTCGACATCCTTGGCACGTCCATCCCAGAATTGTGCAATGTGCAGTGCTGCATTCATCGTGGTTGGCGAGTTTCTTCCGCCGCGCTTGCCTTCATGGCCCGGTGATGTGGGTTGGCCATCCACGCCAAAATTATCCAGCTGATGGCATGAATTGCAGGCAATTTTGTCATTGATCGAGAGCCGGGGATCAAGATAAAGTTTTTTTCCAAGTTTGATGAGTGCTTCATTCTTTTTCTCATCAATAATGGATGCGGGTAGCGGTTCAAAAAATTGCTTCAGGGCATTTTTGTCTGCAGGATGATGACCCCCTCCATGCATGCCGCCATGATGATCCCCTTTGTGCATGTCGCCGTGCTGATGGTCGGTTTTCGTATCTGCAGCATGATCGTGACCGCTCTGTGCAAAACTGTAAGTGCTGAAAATAAGCATAAAAAACAGAACTACTTTCATGTTACCTCCTTGGAGTTGATAGCAAATA
>JAAEXZ010000017.1 GCA_017879645.1 Nitrosomonas sp. | reverse complement strand
GGCGCGGGCCGGATTCGGCAGCAGGCCGAAGCGGTCAATCAGTTCACGGTGCATGTCATCAAGCTGTTCATCATCAGCGCAATTGGCCATGCGTTTGTATAGCACCAGACGTTCGTGGATGTCGTGGCAGTAGTCATCCGGCAGCAGTTGCGGGCACGTGCAGTTTGATTTCGATGGCGACACCGAGCGGGTGCTGCATGTCCGGTTCCTTGCCTTGTTTAAGCGACTGAATCGCGGTGTCGAGCATGGCGCTGTAAAGGTTGAAACCGATTTCCTGCATTTCGCCGCTTTGTGTTTCGCTCAGACAAGCTTTGCGGATAATGTATATAAGTGCTGCTGAAAAAAAGTGCAGATTGTTCAACGGTGTTAACTCTTCTTTATGATGCACGCCCAAACAGCGTCCTTCGTTTGATGAGGAATTTCAGTCATTTAATAATCGTTATGCAAAGTGACGTCTTCCAATGAGCTTTAATTGTGGCAATTCTCACAGCAGATTTAATAACTGATCTCTATACTTTTTTAGCGTTGATTGAGAGTTTTACTTAACAAGTTGTTGAGTCTATTTTGCTTGAAATTAACCCTGAATTCTCATCAGCACACCACAAACTGGTTTTTCGGCCATTATCGACAGTTTTCTAGGTAATTCTGGTTTTAAGGTACCAAGGTCAAAATACAGGAAAACATACAGCCTCATTTATCTACTACATGAAATTTTTAATTTTTTGTATCACCAATTGGGAGGTTAACTATGTCAATCATATATTTTCATTCAATGAATACTCGGAGCTTGTTATTGTTGTTTGTAGTCCTTAGTTCATTGGGTTGCACTAATGGAAAGCCCGATGAAGAGCCGCCTAAATTAATTATCGGCAAGCAGTCCGTAGTAATTCATGATATTCCAGCGCTTGCAAAGCCGTTTGCATTTGAAAAAACGATGAACAAAATAGTAGCTACTGCCGGTGGGACTGCAACGAATTCGACTGAAATGTTGAAAAGCATGATCGATTCGTTTGCCGAAAGCTCATTTACTCACCCACTTTCCGGAAAGGTCGTTGAAGTTAAAGCGCGACCTTTAGAATCGGCCCTTGATCCCAAAAATCTATTGGATCCCGCTTCGGCGGATGGAATGATTCCAGTCGGTCTTTTCAATCGGTTTGATCTTGCCCCCGCCGATGGCAGTGATTGCGGTGAATACCGGATTGTATACGCGAAAAAGTCTGGGGGGAGAACCGACCGTATGACTATGATTTTTGAAGCAAGAGTTCCTAATCCCAATCCTGGTGAAGGCCTCAAGGGGTGCGCACCTATCACTGACTTTTGGGCGGAGCGTTCTAAGGATGCAAATGCCGCGCAATCCATTGTTGAACTTGAGAAATTATATTATCACGGTATTTCCCAAGTTGACCCGATCGTGAAAGCCGACAATTACGGATTAAAGAGGGGCCAGATTCGCGTCAATTTGTTTATGACACCGAATCCCAACGACATTCAATGGGCATTGCGTGAATTTTTAGTTGGCCTTGACTCGAATGGTCGCGCTATTCTTAAACCTGAACCAATCGATGATTCGCCCATTGCTTCTTTGTTTCGAGCTGCGAGTGCTTCTTCCGATTTCAGCGAAGAAGAACGAAAAAATTTTCATCAATCCTTTCTCGGACAATCATTGTGTAATTTAGTCAATCCTGATCGCATTAATAAAAAAGCATCCGCAGCAGACATTATTAACGGTATCAGCGTTGGTTCTGATCCTAAGTTTAATGACTTTGAATCAATATCTCAGACTGATAACGATAATCCCGCATTTGATACGGATCCGCTGTTGTTAAATCAAGTGCAAGAGCGCCTAGCTGCTCTGTCAGATTTAAGCGGTGTATCACCCGAGCAGTTAATGAATCGGGCTGGCACCATGACTTGTGGTGGATGCCATCAGTTTTCCGCAGGGAGTGATCTTGGTAATAATGCTACCTGGCCTGCAAGCCTTGGCTTCGTGCATATTGATGAGAAAGGTGATTTGTCGCCCTTGTTAAATGACCTTTTTATTCCACAGCGAATAAAAATTGCGCAACAATTTAAAGACAATCGCACTGCTTTCCACCAAGTTAAGGCCCTTTGTCCGGGTGAAGCTTCTACACCTGAAAGCGTAGCGACTCCAAATGTGACGAAGTTGCGTGAACAAGGAAGTATAGATCCAAGAGTTTATGCACCAGCTCGCACACACTAATGCATAAAAAGAAAGCCGCTCGTGAAATCAATAATGAGCGGCTTTTTAATCTTGCGTAATTTTAAATCAGAATGGAAGTGATATTTTAATATCATCAATAGATAGGAGTTAAAGAAATGAGCCTGATTGATGAGGTGAAAAACATTTGTGATCGTTTGGCTCCGTTGGGGTGGAGGGATCTTCTGTTGGTTATTACCGGAGGGGATTTGGATATTTCTCAGCCTAATGTCGACAAGTTGGAAGCTATCTTGACAAAGACACTTACGACGATTGATCGTACCAAGAAAGGATTTGAAGATTTTCATCCGGCGGCGATACAAGCTATTGCGGCAGGTCGGCCTGCACACAGTCTTTTGTATCATGCCTTGGCATCGTCACAGGTTCACCCTACTGTTGATGGTATGCCATTGCAGAATTTAGCGCATTATCCAAGTCTTGAAGAGCTCGATGCTATCGAAAATTATATTTATAGCCTGGCGGCAGATCAGGTGGATTTGACTGATACTGTGATAGCTGTTTTTGCTTATCAGTACCGGGAAGCTAGCCGTACTTCGCATTTGCGGCATGCCGATTTTGTATATTCACGCACAGGCGTGGCTAGGGTCGGTACAGCTGAACCTCAATACAATTCATCCCGTCGGAGTTTTTGGACTATTCCAGGCAATGGTGGGGATGCCATCGCAGTATTACCAGCTCGTTATGGTGTATTTCTCGCGCGACGGGCTAAAGCCGGTGCGGCAGGGAGTGTTCAGGGCGGTAGTAGTTTGGATGAGAATTTTGTTTTTCCGATCCATAAGCTCTTTGCTGGTCATGGATGTCTTAAGGATAAGAACATAGAGGTAAGTTTCCTGGAGTTTCATTGCAACGAAAAATTGCGCAAGCTCCATCAGCTTCCCAAAAAAGATGGTGGCTTACCAGTTCCCGTAGGTTTTGATATCAACAAGCCGCCGTATGTCAGGGATTCGGATAACGGGAACAATTTGGTTTCACTGAAGCCGACAGGTTCTTCCGTGCTGGTAATTCCAAAACCGGCAAGTACATTGGTGCGGACGGCGTCGCAGCATAATACTGTTTCCGGTACTGATCAGATTGTGTACTTCATTGTTCCTCCGGCACCTAGGATAACTACATCTACGCTGGAGATTCCGGCTTCTAATGGAAATCGTCTAGCGCCCGAGTATGTGAACATGAGGCACCAAGTTGATGCGGCTGCTCCAGTGTCGCAGCTGCCGAAAGATTTAAATAATTTAGCTCCGGGGAAATTTGAGACGACCATGGCTAAAGGTGGCTACGCCGCTGCCCACTTCATTGACGATTCGTGTGATGGTTGCATTGAAGCGACGGTGAAGGGTTTGGCAATTGAGTTCGAGAATCTACCGGCTTTTTCGCTGGTTACGGCTCCTGATTTTTTTCCATTGGCCGATCAGCTAGAAGTTGAAGCTGATCCTACTGTTGTACGTGTGAGGCCGCTTTCTAAGGGTAGGTTACCGGCGAATTTGTCGTTACCGCGCCCTAGCGATCGGAATGCATTTGCATTTGAAGTAGGTGATAGCACAATCACTGCTGTCATAGGGCCAAATGCTGTCGGGCCGGCGACCACAGTTATCGGTCATCTTAACCGTGCAATCAGTTTCTTGCCCGATGCCGCTTCCGATGTTTTTGCACCGGGTTGGGATACCTCGCGCAGCAGCAATGAGCGCGGAAATTTTCTTACCAGTTTGGGCCTTGGCTCACCATTTCCAGAGGATGCCAAACTGTGTGCGGCAATTGGCTCGTTTTGGCCTGCCGTGGCTCCCGACAACGGTCGCACTTTCGGTAACGAGCAAGATGTAGATATTCCATTAGTCAATCAGCTTCCGATGCTTGATGAAGAGCTTGGTTTTCATCCCGGCCATGAGCGAGTTCGTGTGGGTGAAGTAAATTCTTATCGTGGTTGGGATGGCGAGTATGGACCATTCTTCGAGAAAGTTGATGGAAATTTGTATGTTAATTATGTAGCTATTGAGCGTTCCGATTATGTCAGTCAGGCTTTGGCAGGGCGCATTCGTGTTTCGTTGACATCTGAGGTACAAAGTGAGGATTTAATCACTCGCCGTCAGGCATTGAACGCATGCAATGGTGTTCTACGAACGGTAGCGGAAAATGTTTGCCTAGTTACTGTGCGTAAGATTGATGATTGGGCCAGTGCAGGCCGTGGACGGCCAGAGCTTGTTGGAAGCGGTTTTTTGATGGAGTTTGCGGAATTGACGAGCAAACGGGTTGCGACTGCAGAGCTTGGCCGAGTCCGTAAAATAGTGAGCAAGCACCATATTTGTCAGGTTGGAAGCAATGGGATAGCTTATAAAAATGGTTCTGAAGATTTTATTTTTAAATTGATATGATCTGACGACAATAAGGCGGGTCCGATGACATTCGATACCGATGTTCTGGTGCTTGGGGCAGGTCCCGCAGGTTGTGCTGCCGGCATTCATGCACGCCGGATGGGTTTGCGGGTCATGATGTTGGAGACAAGTGCATCACCAAAAGCATCGCCCGGTGAAACATTACATCCAGGTATCGAGCCGCTCTTAAAACAGCTTGGAGTGTTCGAACAAGTATTGAGCGCAGGTTTTTCCAGGCATCGGGGTGTTTGGTTTCAAGAAAAGTGCTCAGGATCACGTCGCTTTTTGCCCTATGGCGAAGATGCAGATGGTTCTTGGTCGGGCTTTCAAGCGGATCGTCGAATTCTGCAGTATATCCTGCAACAGGCCGCCATTGAGGCCGGGGTTGAGATATTTCGTAGTGCTCGTCCACTAGAAGTTTTGCTGAAGGATGGCCGGGTTATCGGTGTCAAAACCAAAGATAGATGTTTTCGAGCAATGTGGGCGCTAGATGCTACTGGCCGTTTCGCTTGGCTAACCAAAGCATTGGCGTTGCCTATGAGCATCTGTTCCCCATCTTTGTCTGTACGCTTCGGTTGGCGAAATGAAACACTACCGGAATTGGAGGGGCAGCCTTTATTTGCTTTTCGGGAAGACGGTTGGGTGTGGCAGGCTCAGATTGAAGGTCATCGAACTGCCTGGGCTGAATTGCATATTGGCGAATCGGTATCCTCCGGTATTGATGTGACTTGGCGTATCTGTCACGATTGCGCCGGATCGGGCTTCTTTCTGATTGGTGATGCTGCTGCCGTGCTTGATCCATCTTCTTCGCACGGTGTGCTGCGGGCAATCATGAGTGGAATTATGGCGAGCCATCTGATAAGTAGTTGTTGCTATAAGCATCTTGACGAGGAACACGCTATTAGCACGTATAAAGCATGGCTGGCAGAGTTCTTTGCGCATGATATGGGACGTTTGCGCCAAATTTACATTGAATCTTCAGCAGGTAGGCGATTCATTGAATAAGCACAATTCTTTGTGCACATGATTTACGTTATTACCATTTCAGTTTGGCATTAAAACTACTCTATCGAGTTAATCCTGCAAAAGCCTGGAGAGTCTTAAATATCTGAATTTATGCGCATTAGAAAACGCTGAAATCCCTGATAAATTATAGGTGAATTTTGCAGGGGCGAGGCTATGTGCTATGAGTACGGCCTGCCGTCAGATTTCTAAGTACACTACATCTACCAAGGTTTCGTTGACAAGGCGGTGCACGTTGCCAAAACCCGCTTTGAAACCAGCGCACATGCCTGCATGCAGCTCAGCGTGGTCAGCGTCGGAATAAAGCGAGCATGCCGGACACGACGTAGACGAACTCGTCTTGTTCGTTGTGCGCATGGCGCAGCGCCGATACCGCTCCTGGCGCAACCACGGTAATATTTACACCGAAGTTGGTGAGATCGAACAAATAAGGATACATGGCCTAACATATGGTAGTGAACGGCCTGCTGTATTGCTTGAAAATAGCTTCCGCGTCTTCATTGACTTGTGGTATCTGACAGATAATGCCTTCGCCTTTCAACGAGCACGGATATCTGCCGCTCCAGGTGGCAGCTTCTGAAAGTAGCGACAAAGACAATTCGTATTTCTGGAGAAGTCTCTTGTCAACAAGTTCCGCTAGTTTTACTAGGTTATGAGTCTTCAGTTCGATGGGAAATTCGGCTATTGGATCCCAAGCGTCTCCGTAAGGCGTACCGAATTTCTTGAGGGTCCAAATGGCTTTAAAAAGATTCTCTATGCAGAAACCATAAAGCATTGTGGCAACGTGCTCAAGGTCGCTCTTTTCCCATGGATCAACCAATGCTTCGGCACGCTCTCGTGTAGACCTCGCTGCTGCCAGCAATGATCTCGAGTGCTTAAACCACGCCAACGGATTGCTAACCCTTTCGGCAAACATTCCAGCGATTTCATCAAAATTGTCTTCACTCATTTCATGTGCGCTAACTAGGATTAGGCATCCGAAATGATGAAATCTAGTACGTCAAAATTTGAATTCATATTTGAAATCATTATTCTATTTCCTTTTGGGATGCGGCACTTCGATTTTGAATATAACACTATTAAATTCATAAGCCGGTGAGAAAAGCTAATTGCGTCCATTCACCTCAGCTTTTGCATCAACGCCTTAACCCGCATCACCCGCTGATTCACATCCTCGATTTGCACCAGAACTTTCAGCCGGTCCTGGCCGGAGAAGGTGTATTCGCGGCTGCTTTGGATCAGTTGGATGATTCTTACCGGGTCGATCGGCGGATTCGGGATGAATTGCACCTGGATACTGTCCGCGCTGGCGTCGATGCGGATGATGCCGAGTGGTTTGGCGGCGATGCGCAGGCGGTGGCAGTCGAGCAGGGCGCGGGCGGGGTTGGGCAGCAGGCCGAAGCGGTCAATCAGTTCACGGTGCATGTCATCGAGCTGTTCATCATCAGCGCAGTTGGCCATGCGTTTGTACAGCACCAGGCGTTCGTGGATGTCGTGGCAGTAATCGTCCGGCAGCAGCGCGGGTACGTGCAGGTTGATTTCGGTGGCGACACCGAGCGGGTGCTGCATGTCGGGTTCCTTGCCTTGTTTAAGTGACTGGATTGCGGTGTCGAGCATGGCGCTGTAGAGGCTGAAACCGATTTCCTGCATCTCGCCGCTTTGCGATTCGGAGAGCACCGCGCCGGCACCACGGATTTCCAGGTCGTGCATCGCCAGATAAAAGCCGGAGCCCAGTTCCTCCATGGCCTGAATTGCTTCCAGACGTTTTTTTGCTTGCGCGCTAAGTGCCGCTTCCGGCGGCGTCAGCAGATAGGCGTAAGCCTGATGGTGCGAGCGTCCGACCCGGCCACGCAACTGGTGTAATTGCGCCAAGCCGAATTTGTGTGCTTCGTTGATGATGATGGTGTTGGCGCTCGGAATGTCGATACCGGTTTCGATGATGGTGGTGCACAGCAGAATGTTGAAACGCTGCTGGTAGAAATCGCGCATGACATGTTCCAGTTCGCGCTCCGGCATTTGCCCATGAGCGATGTGGATGCGTGCTTCCGGCAGTAGGTCGGCCAATTTTTCGTACATCAGTTGAATGCTGCTGACTTCGTTATGCAGGAAATAAATTTGTCCGCCGCGCTTGAGTTCGCGCAGGCAGGCTTCGCGGATGATGCCCATCGAAAAGCCGCTGACAAAGGTACGAATCGCCAGGCGGCGCTGCGGTGCGGTGGCGATGATGGAGAAATCGCGCAGTCCTTCCAGTGACATCGCCAGCGTGCGCGGGATGGGTGTTGCGGTCAGTGTCAGTACATCGACTTCCGCGCGCAGTTTTTTCAGTTGTTCCTTTTGGCGTACGCCGAAGCGGTGTTCCTCGTCGATAATCACCAGTCCCAGATTCTTGAAGTGCACATCTTTCTGAATCAGTTTATGCGTGCCGATGATGATGTCGATTTCGCCCTTGGCCAGGCCATCGATGGCCAGTGTCTGTTCCTTGGTGGAACGGAAGCGTGACAGTTCGGCGATTCTGACCGGCCATTGATCCGCAATCAGGCCAAAGCGATCGGAAAAATTCTGGAAATGCTGCTCCGCCAGCAGGGTGGTGGGCACCAGCACTGCGACTTGTTTGCCATCGGCCACGGCAATGAATGCCGCACGCAGTGCCACCTCGGTTTTGCCGAAGCCGACATCGCCACAAATTAGCCGGTCCATCGGTTTGCCGGATGTCAGATCTTCGATGACGGCCTTGATGGCAGCTGCCTGATCGGCGGTTTCCTCGAAACCGAAACCTTCGGCGAAAGCCTCGTAATCATGTTGCTGCAACGCAAACTTGTGACCAGCGCGGGCGGCGCGCTGTGCATACAGATTAAGCAATTCTGCTGCGGTGTCGCGCACTTGCTGCATGGCCTTGCGCTTGGCCTTGTCCCACTGGCTGCTGCCGAGCTTGTGCAGCGGTGCGGATTCGGGTGCAGCACCGCTGTAACGCCCGATCAGATAAAGCTGCGAGACCGGCACATACAGTTTGTCGCCGCCTTCGTATTCCAGCGACAGGAACTCACTCAGTTCGCCTGGCTCGCCTTCGCCGACATCCATGCTGACCAAGCCGAGATAACGTCCGATACCGTGCTGTTCGTGTACGACCGGATCGCCGGGCTTGATTTCCGACAAGTCACGCAGGATATTGTCGGTCGATGTGGCTTTGCGGGATTCGCGTTCCCGGCGGCCGTGGACATGCGTGGCATACAACTCGCTTTCAGTAATGAAAGCCATTTTTTCCTGCTGCAAAACAAAGCCACCATGCAATGGCCCAACGCTCAGCATGAATGGCTGGGTGCTGCTGAGGAATTGCGCATAGTCCTGACACATATCGGGGTGTAGGTCGTATTGATTCAGGTATTCCGACATCAGTTCGCGTCGCCCCATGCTTTCCGCCAGCAGCAGGACACGACCTTGGAACAATATGGTTTGCTTGACGAAATCGGCTAGCTTTTCCAGCGGATTTTCCGCATGGCGATTGACCTGAACGGGTGGCAGTGCCGTGCTAGTCGCTCCTGATTGGGATTGTTCGAGTTTGGGCAGAATCTCGATCCGGGCATAGGGTTTCAGGTGACCGAAAAAGCCATCACTGGTCAGAAACAGCTCGGCAGGCGGCAATAGCGGACGTTCGATGTCGGCTCGCAGCAATTGGTAGCGCGACTGGGTATCTCGCCAGAATTCATCCAGGATCGGGCGTACATCATGATGCAGGCAAACCAACGTGTGCTGGGGCAGGAAATCGAACAGGGTTGCCGTGTGCTCAAAAAACAGCGGCAGGTAGTATTCGATACCGGCTGGTGTCAGACCCTTGCTGATATCCTTGTAGATCTGTTTTTTGGTTGGATCACCTTCGAACTTTTCGCGGAACTTGCCACGGAAAAACGTGCGCCCGGCTTCGTCGAGGGGAAATTCACGTGCCGGCAGCAGGCGGATTTCATTGACAGGATAAATGCTGCGCTGGGTATCGACATCGAACGTGCGGATGGTGTCGATTTCGTTGTCCATCAGATCGATACGGTATGGCAATGCACTTCCCATCGGAAACAGGTCGATCAAGCCGCCGCGCACGCTGTATTCACCCGGTGAAAACACCTGTGTGACATGCGAGTATCCGGCAAGTGTCAACTGGCTGCGTAACCCGGCGAGATCGAGTTGTTCGCCCTGCTTCAGGAAGAAAGTGTGCGCGGCCAGATATTCTCGCGGCAACATGCGGTATAGCGTGGTGGTCAGGGGGGTGATCAGAACATCGCAGGCGCCATTCATGACCTGATAAAGTGTGGCCAGGCGCTCCGAGACGAGATCGTGATGCGGCGAAAACGTATCGTACGGCAGGGTTTCCCAATCGGGTAACAGATGCACTTTCAGTTCCGGCGCAAAATAGGGAATTTCTTCCAGCAAGCGCTGTGCATCGAGCGCGTTGGCGGTGATGATAGTGACAGGTCTGGTTTGTTGTCCCAGTTGGGCAAGGAACAATGCGTCGCTGGAACCATCAAAATTTCCGTGTCGCTGTACGTTGCCGGGTGCGGGTAGAGGGTGAGGTTGTTGCATATCGAGTGTGCCACACCTGCCCATCGGTCAATCACATCCTGACAAGGCAAGTATTGAATTCAAATAGCTTGATTATAAGCGATTTGCAGTATGGAAGCAGATTGTGAGTGGAACTTCCCGGTTTATTACAGGCAGGAACGTGTGGTTATTTCTGGCTTGTGTTTTTGAGCAACCGGACTATTCTGTCAAAAATCACTTCACCGAAGAGTGAATGATCATACAATACGATTTCATTTGGTTTGATCGAAACGGCTCGAAATATTATGAATGCTTTTACTCAACAGCATAGCCATCGCTGGTACAAGATCCTGTCGCAGCATATTACAAGACTGGTTGCGGCAGCGAGCTTGCTGTTGCCGGTTCATGCATTTTCTTCGTCGGTTACGTTATTGACCGATGAGAATCAGCAGAAAATCGAGCTGGCGGTATGGAAATATGCCGTCGATACCGTGCTGTTGCAACAAACCCTGCACTGGTTTCGCGACTTGACGCAGCATACACGGGAATCGGCGGCGGTGGCCGAGCTTTCCCGGCTGGAATTCATGCAGGCTCAACTGGAGCGGGATAAACGGCGCCGGTTGCAGTTATTCGAACATTGCATAGCCAGTGCGGATCGTGCATTGATGCTGGATTCAAAAGATGTGCGTGGATTGTTCTGGAAAGCGGCGGCGATGGGCAAGATGGCCGAGGACAGCGGCGTACTGAATGCACTCAAGATGTTGCGGCCGATGGAAGAATTGTTGCTGAAAGTGGTTACGCTCGATGAGAAGTATGAGAATGCCGGTGCGCACCGGGCGCTGGGCAGGATGTACCACAAGCTGCCGGGGTTTCCGATCAGTTTTGGTAGCAATCAGAAAGCATTGCAGCACCTGCAGCGTGCGCACGAGCTGTTTCCGCGCGATGTCATCACGCGCGCATTTTATGCCGAAGTGTTGCTTGACACGGGGCATGCGGACGAAGCCCGCAGACACGCCAACTTTGTTCTGGCCACTCCGATTGCTGACGAGGATGCGCTGGAATATGCCGAGTATGTCAATATTGCACTGGCCGTAGTCGAGAAGACGGGCGGTTCAACCCTGAAAGTCGGTAATTACTAGGAAAATTGCGTCCGGCATGCGATGCCGCAATATCATAATTTGATTCGCCTCACTATGCATTCCCTTCAGATCGGTTAAACTACCGTTCCCAAATTCAATCTTGTGCATCTGCTATGACGGAAACCGTGATAGACCTGATTCGCCACGGCGAACCTGAAGGAGGACGTCGTTACCGTGGCCATGGTGTCGATGACCCGCTCAGTGAGAAAGGCTGGCAGCAAATGTGGAATGCGGTGGGCGAATATCGTGCCTGGACGCATATCATGACCTCGCCACTGCAGCGTTGCCAGCAATTTGCACATGCGCTGGGTGAGCGGCATGCCATTCCAGTCACTATTGAACAGCGGTTCAGGGAAGTGGGATTCGGCGAATGGGAGGGGTTAAGTCATGATGAAATCAAGATTGGACGTGCTCCCGAATATCAGGCTTTTTTGCAGGATCCGGTCAATTGCAGACCCCAGGATGCCGAACCTCTCGAAGATTTCATCCAGCGCGTCAATTCGGCGTATGAGGAAATGATCCAGGGTCATTCCGGTGGACATGTTCTGATCGTTGCTCACGCTGGCGTAATACGTGCACTGATCGCCAAAACCATCCAGGCGCCGTCGGCAGGTCTATATCGCATCAAAATCAGCAACGGTGGCGTGACGCGGATTAGCCAGACGGAAACGGGCGGTGTGCTGGAAATGCTGAATGGCCGGTTGTCAGGGTGACCATCGTAACGCATAGTATATAGTGCATACCGTTGTACTGATGCGCTTTCTCAAGGTTTTGTAAAGCCATCGAATCCCACTCTGTATATCGATCAGTTTGATGATATACATCAATATATTCTGTTCTTGCGGTGTTTATAGTGATCATAAGGGCGCAATAAAAAATCTGGAAAATGGTTGTGCTTTCTTGATTGATTTCGTCTTTTCTTCCCTTTGCCTTGGTTTTCTTTTCTCAACGGAGGAATCAAAATGAAAGCTGACGCTATTGCAAACGATCTGCCAGTAACCCTAAGTGCCCTACCTTCAGGATTAATCTTATGGAATCGATTCGAGGCTGAAGGCAATGTGCTACCGAGCGAAGTCGGGCCGGATGTTCAGCTTGCCAATCGCTTCATCAATAGCTGGGATTATGCGGAAATTGTTCCGGGCAAGTTTGGCAATGGCTTATGGATCGATCGCGACTTCAATGATTATGATTCGATGGTGGGCGGCAATTTTTTCGGCACCAATTTGCAGGACACGGCATTTAGCCCGCAGCAAGGCGCGGTTGAGTTCTGGTTTACGTTCAAATATGACTCCAGTACAGAGGATCATGCTTATTTCTTCATCAATGGCTCTGAATTGACAGGAGACTTTGATGATATGAATCTGAATACCTTTGAGATTATGGCAGGCTGGAGTGGATGGTCGAGTAATGGTAAATATCTCTGGTTCATTATGGACAACAAGGCAGATAGTCAGCCTGGCGTCATGGTTCGAACACCTGACTTCTCGGCAGCGCCAGGTGGAAAATGGGGGTTTGAGGATGGCACGACTTACCATTTTGCTTATGTGTGGGATAGCGCGGGCATCGATTCCACGTCGGATACGATGAGAATGTATATCGACGGTGAGATCGCGGCATCCGGCAGTCAGGCGTTGCCGAAGGGAAACTTTGATCCCAATTTGTACCTGGGTACGCTTCCCAATCCTTTCTCGGATCGGACGGGTTTTTATGATTCAGTGGTGGGTATTACCGATAATCTGAAAATCTGGAGTTATGGCAAATCGGATTTTTCCGACAGATTTGTTGAAGGTGTCGGCTCCCAGGAAGATATCGTGGGCACGATGGGAAATGATGATCTGACCGGCACCAGCGGGCCGGATACCATCAAGGGACTGGCCGGGGCGGATACCATCCAAGGACTGGGCGGAGCTGACATCATTTCTGCGGGATTTGGAGACGATCTCGTCAGTGCAGACGATGGGAACGATGAAGTTGCTGGCGATGGGGGAAATGACAATCTGCTGGGCGGGGCAGGCGATGACACCCTGAAGGGCGGCATCGGTCAGGATCGCCTGCTCGGTCAGGCGGGCAACGATATTCTGCTGGGTGGAAGCGGTCGCGATCGGCTCAATGGTGGTGATGGCAACGATACGCTGAAGGGTAACCAGGGCAACGACACGTTGTATGGCGACGCGGGCGACGATATCCTCCGCGGTGAAAGCGGTAACGATGTTGTCCATGGCGGTGCCGGCAATGATGACATAGCGGATTACAATGGCGCCAATACCCTGACCGGAGGCTTTGGCAACGACACGCTCACCGGTGGTCTGGGCGACGATACGCTGATCGGCGTGGAAACTGCGTCTGCAGGGGCAGGCACCGGATTCGGAGCCGGTGAAGTGGATGGTTTGCGCGGAGGAAAAGGCCGCGATATTTTCGTGCTGGGCGATGCCGCCCGTACCTACTACAGCGATGGCGATCCGTTAACCAGTGGCGATTCGGACTATGCATTGCTCAAGGATTTTCATGTCGGTGAAGATGTGATCCGCTTGCATGGGGCGCGTGCGTCATACAGTCTGGATATATACACGGTCGCTGCCGGCTGGCTCGAGGCTGCCATCCTGTATGATCCAGGCGTTACCGACCGCGCCGAAATCATAGGCATCGTGCAGAATGTCACACCTGATTTCGCATTGACCGGTTCAGCTTTCAGTTTTGTGGGATAGTCAGCGATCTGGAGTGGGTTCTTGATGTGCCGGAATGATTCAGCTTGAGCGCAATGCGGGTTCCAGGAGTGCGTTTACCGGGGGTTTAGTGCGTCGTGAAAAGTGAAGCATACACGGCGGATGAGCTTTAATTTGTTATCTGATTCAAGAGGAAATCGATCCATGAATACTCATCGCAAGGGTAGTTTGATGGCATTGTCCGCACTGGGTCTGGTTTTTGCTGCGCAATCCGAAGGGGCTGCCATCCGTAATCCCAATGCAACAATACCTTTGCAGAATGCGACGGCAACATTCAGTCAGCATTTGACCGCAGATTTCACACCCGACAAAACCATAGACGGCATCATTTCCGGTACCGACTGGACATCGTGGGCTGTCTTCCCTGATCAGTTCAATACGCAGACGATCGTTTGGGAAACGAAGAACGATCTGACGTTGAGTCATACCAATTTGAATTTCCTGCTGTTTCACCGGGAATTGCTGGCTTTGCCAGGGCACAGTCTGGGTCATTTCCGTCTGTCGTACACCACGGATAATCGTGATCAATTTGCCGATGGTCGTGCCGATGGCGGCGATGTGTCAGCGAATTGGGTGCCGATCGATTCTGCATTCATGTCATCGACTGAAGGGGAAATTTTTACCAAGCAGCCTGATTTTTCCATCGTGGTGACCGGAGGGGAAAATCAGTATCCCGTTTATACCATCGGCAGTGAGCTCACCGTGGACGGTATCACCGGATTCCGGCTTGAAGCGATGTCTGGCCGGCAGCCGCTTAATGGTAATTTTGCCTTGTCGGAGTTCGTGGTTACGGCGGTGCCGGAACCGGAAACCTACGCCATGCTACTCGCGGGCCTCGGCTTGTTGAGTTTTGTAACGTATCGTAGAAAACCAAGGGCTTTTTGATTTCAATCGAGGCGAGCCTCGGAAAGGGAGCGAGCGGCGTTTAGTAGACAAAGAAGAAATTGGGTGAAGTACTGTTTATAGACGATAAAAGAGCGTTTGAGCTTAATCTCAACGTAATCCAACCCAAGTTCAATCCGGTCGAGCACAGCAGTTCTATAGAATTTCCCTAGATATTCAGCAGCGCCAACCCAATCCCGGCAGCCGTGGCTAACATGCCCGTAACGCATTGTCGGGCAAGCAGGCTGCTGCCGAGAAAAGCGATCAGACCCAGTTTGAAACCGATGTTGGACAGAATGGCCAATGCGATGGCGGTAACGGCTTCGCTAGCGTTCAGTTTTCCCAATTCGAACAAACGCAAGCTCGACAATGTGATGGCATCGACGTCGGTCAGACCGGAAACCAGGGCAACGGTGTACAGGCCTGTGCTGCCGGCAATATCCGACAACCATGATGATAACAGCAGGACGCTGCCATAAATGAATCCGAATGCTGCTGCCACAGTGATTTCAGTGGGATTCTTGATTTCCGGCAGGGGGAGTCCGTCTTGCTGATTCAGGCGGTACCACCAGTATGCCGTGACTGTGCAGCCGATCAGGAAGCCGCTGCCGAGAACGGGCAAAAGCTGCGGCAGGATAGCCGGCGAAGCTACCGCGCTGACAATGGATAGGCGAATCAGGACGGTCAGATTGGCAATCAGGATGACGACCACGGCCAGCGACACGAAACTCTGGTTTTCGACACTGCGGCGCGCATAAACCAAAGTAGTGGCGGTGCTGGAAACCAGGCCGCCAAATAATCCCAGAACGGCGCCGTGGTGCTGGCCGATGAGTTTCAGGGCGACATAGCCGGCCAGACTGACACCGGAGATCAGCACGACCATCAGCCAGATCTGATGTGGATTGATGGCTTCGTAGGGGCCCATATTCTGATCGGGCAGAACCGGCAGGATGATGAAGGACAGCACAGCGAATTGCAGCACCGAAATGGAATCGCGCCGACTTAGTTTTTCCGAAATGCCGTGTAATTCCGTCTTGAAATACAGCAGGATGGTGGTGATGATGGCCAGCATAATGGCCAAGGTGGTGAGGTCATACCAGATTGTCGCACCCAGTCCGTAACATATCAGGACGGCAATCACCGTGGTGGTGCCGGGGTCGAGGGTATCGTCCTTGGCGCGGAAATAGGCGGCGATGGTCATCATACCGACGACCAGCAAGCCGCCAAGCAGCAGCCAGGGCGTGGTTTTTTCCGATAGCATTGCAGCCAGGGTGCCGAACATCGCCACCAGCGCAAAAGTACGCAACCCGGCGCGCGAACCCGGACTGCGTTCGCGTTCCAGTCCGATCAGCAGTCCGATGGCCAGGCTAGTAAGGAAGTGTGGCAGTGCGGCCAGTTCGCCATTGAGTGTGAATTCAGTGTGCATGATCGGTTAATGCTAAATCTGCTTGAGACCAGTGTTCCAGCAGGAATTGTAAAGTCGTCTTGCCGTTGTATTCGTTGACCTGCAAACGATAAACTGCATCGATATGGTCTGGAAGCGGGTCGCTGTAGAAGAACAGGATGCCATCGTAGGCGATGTTCGAACGTTCAGGCAGAGATGAAGACATGCTCTGCAATTTCCGCAATTTCAGTTTCAGGTGTTTTTCACCGACGACACGCTGACTTTCGACTAGAAAACGACCATTAAAAGTGGGCTGGGGAAAGCCTTGACCCCAAACCTGGCGTTCCAGAAGTTCGGCCAGTTGGAGATTGATATCCGGGGTATCCAGATCGCCATCGGTTTCAATGACACGGGTCAGGTCGGCTGGCGTCAGCCAGGCTTGCGCCACCCGCTCGAAAGCCGTGCAAAAAGTTTCGAATTGCTGTGCAGCGATGGTGAGTCCGGCCGCCGCGGCATGTCCACCGAATTTGACGATCAGGCCAGGGTACTGCTTGGCTACCCAGTCCAGGGCATCGCGCAGGTGAAAGCCCGGGATCGAGCGGCCCGAGCCTTTCAGTTCGTGGTCATTCCCGGCTGCGAAAATGATTACCGGGCGATGGTATTTATCCTTGATGCGTGAGGCCAGAATGCCAATGACACCCTGATGCCAGTCGGTATCGTACAGGCAGATACTACTGGTCTGGTCGATCTGTGTCTGTTGCACCGGGAGCTTGCTTTCAAGCTGGAGGAGAGCGCTTTCCTGCATGGTCGATTCGATTTCGCGGCGCTGGCGATTCAGTTCATCGAGTTGCTTGGCGCACTGCGCGGCATAATCGGCATCATCAGTGATCAGGCATTCGATACCCAGCGACATGTCGTCAAGTCGTCCGGCTGCATTTAATCGCGGACCCAGCATGAAGCCCAGATCATAGGTGGAGATCTGCTGTGGATCTCGCCGCGCAACCTGCAACAGGGCCTGGATGCCGGCACAGCAGCGGCCCTTGCGGATGCGCTGCAATCCTTGTTGCACCAGAATGCGGTTGTTGCTGTCGAGTCTGACGACATCGGCCACGGTGCCCAGCGCCACCAAGTCGAGATAGTGGGCGAGATTGGGTTCTTGCAGACCGGCTGCAAAAGCATCGCGCTGCCGCAACTCGGCACGGAGTGCCAGCATCAGGTAAAAAATCACGCCGACGCCGGCAATGTTCTTGCTTGGGAACGAACATCCCGGTTGATTGGGATTGATGATGGCAGTCGCTTCCGGCAGGAATTCACCCGGCAGGTGATGATCCGTGACCAGAACCTGCATGCCCAGATGGTTAGCGGCTGCCACACCGTCGACGCTGGCAATGCCGTTGTCCACGGTGATTAGCACATTGGGTTGCTTGATGGCATGTGCCAATTGCACGATTTCGGGAGTCAGGCCATAGCCGAATTCAAAGCGATTGGGTACCAGGTAATCGACGATGGCACCCAGTTTGCGCAGGATGCGCAGCCCGACTGCACAGGCGGTGGCGCCATCGGAGTCATAATCGGCGACGATCAGCAAGCGCTGGTTTGCTGCGATCGCATCGGCAAGGTGTGCAGCCATGCGAGTGATGTTATGCATTTGATCGAACGGGATCAGTTGCGTCAGTTCGGTTTCGAGTTCTTCCGGGCGTTCTATGCCACGAGCGGCATAAATGCGTGCCAGCACCGGGGGTAATCCACTGCTGCTCAGCGCATTATAGGTGCGTGGATCGTAGGTGCGGACAGTAACTTTAGGCATGCGCCGGTTGGCTTGTCATAGCCTGTATCGTCGATGGGACAGTCATTCGGCGGGTGTTTCCACGGCTGGTTCAAGTTTTGCCACCTTGAGCATGTGGAGTCGGCGGCTGTCGACGCGCTGCACGGTGAATTTGAACTGACCGATGACGACAGATTCGTGTCGCGCCGGTACCCGACCGAATTTATTCAGTACGAGACCGCCAATGGTGTCGAAATCATCATTGTCGAAGTGTGTGTCGAGTATTTCATTGAAATTGTCGATTTCGGTAATGGCCTTGACGCGGTAGGTGCCGTCGGATTCCATGACGATGTTGGCTTCTTCGTCGTCAAAATCGTATTCATCCTCGATTTCTCCGACGATTTGCTCCAGTACGTCCTCGATCGTTACCAGTCCGGCGACACCGCCGTACTCATTGACGACGATGGCCATGTGATTGCGATTGCTGCGAAATTCCTTGAGCAGGACATTGAGTCGCTTGGATTCAGGAATGAACACGGCCGGGCGCAGCATGTCGCGGATGTTGAATTCTTCGGGATCGGCATAGTAGCGCAGCAAGTCCTTGGCCAGCAGAATGCCGATAACTTCGTCTTCCGAACCTTCGGTGACGGGAAAGCGTGAATGCGCGGCTTCGATGACAAACGGGATGAACCGGTCGGGTTTCTCGCTGATGTCCACGACATCCATCTGCGAGCGCGGCACCATGATGTCGCGTGCCTGCATTTCGGAAACTTGCATGACACCTTCGATCATGCTGAGCGCATCGGAATCCAGCAGATTGCTCTTGAAGGCAGAGTGCAGCAGGTTGATGAGTTGTTCGCGGTCTTCCGGTTTGCGGATCAGCAGGGCGCCAAGCCGTTCTAACCAGCCGCTTTTAGGTGAAGGATCGTCCATGGTGGTGGTATTGAGTCATCGCAGTCATTTTGTAAATAGTGGGTATCATACGGTTTGATCTGGCGTGCCTTGAGGGCATCAGTGCCGGATTGCGTCGATTGCCTCACGGTGGTCATGTTCCCGATACGGATCGGCGTAACCCAGTTGCGCCAGTATCCGTGTTTCCAGTTGTTCCATTGCTGTCGCTTCGGCGTCCTCCAGATGATCGTATCCCTGCAGGTGTAGAATGCCATGTACGGTCAGGTGCGCATAATGCGCCAAGAGATCTTTGTGCTGCTGCTGTGCCTCGGCGCGGATCACGGGTGCGCACAGCACGATATCGCCAGTCAGTGGAACCGTATCGTCGTAAGCAAAGGTGAGCACATTGGTAGCGTAATCCTTGTGGCGGAACTGACGATTCAGTTCACGGCCTTCCGTTTCATCCACCAGACGCAGCACGATTTCGGCATGCTGCATCAGCGCCGCTTTGACCCAGCAGCGGAATTGCGGACGCGTGGGTAAATCCTTATGCTCCGTGGCAAATTGCACTGCCAGTTTGAAGGTCACCGGCTGTGTTTCTGGATCAGGTTTGCTGGTTTTGTTTGTCATGTTTTTCGTAGGCATTGACGATTCGCTGCACCAGCGGGTGTCTGACCACATCTTCCGACTTGAAGTGAGTGAAGGCAATACCGCGAATATCGTTGAGTATGGTCTGCGCATCCACCAATCCACTCTTCTGGTGCTTGGGCAGGTCAATTTGCGTGACATCACCCGTGATTACTGCTTTGGAGCCCAGACCGATGCGGGTCAGAAACATTTTCATCTGTTCCGGTGTCGTGTTCTGCGCTTCGTCGAGAATGATGAAGGACTGGTTCAGCGTGCGTCCGCGCATGAATGCCAGCGGTGCGATTTCGATGGTATTGCGCTCGAACTGCTTGCTTGTCTTGTCGAATCCCATCAGATCGTATAAGGCATCATAAAGCGGGCGTAAATAGGGGTCGACTTTCTGCGTCATGTCACCGGGCAGAAAACCAAGGCGTTCACCCGCTTCAACCGCAGGGCGTACCAGGATCAGGCGGGATACCAGACCACGCTCCAGGGCATCGACGGCGCTGGCGACGGCAAGGTAGGTCTTGCCGGTACCGGCTGGGCCCACTGCGAAGGTGATGTCATGTTCCTGGATCTGCTGCAGATATTGCGACTGACGAGGCGTGCGACCGTACAGGTTGCTGCGGCGTGTCATCAGTTGTGGTGGGCCCGGGAGCTGGCGCGCATCTTCCGCTTCAGTCGTGATGCTTTTTACGTCGACCGGGTAATGTTGGCGGTTAAGTACTTCGATCAGTCCCAGTTGTATTTGCTCCAGGCTCAGATGATGTTGCGAATGATCGTAGAAATGTTGTAGGGCCTGCGCTGCCATTTGTGTCTGGGGTAATTTTCCCGACAGGCTGAAATGTTCACCGCGGCGTGAAATGATGACATCCAGAGCTGTTTCAACCTGTTTCAGGTTTTCATCCAGAGTGCCGCAAAGATTGGCTAGCCGCTGATTATCGGCCGGTGAAAATGAGATTTCGAGTGGTTTTGACTTCAATGTCGAGCAAGGCTAATTCAATATCAGGATTCTCTCAGCGGAAGCGATACTTTGCAAGTAAAACCTATGCGGGTGGATTCGCAACCCACTCGCCGCGCAAGGTGTGGGATTTGGCTTCGGTGATGCGTACGTTGACAAAATGACCGATCAGGCCGGGATCGCAGGACAGATTGACGACACGGTTGTTGTCGGTACGGCCGAAGAATTCTTCGGCATTTTTTTTCGAGACACCTTCCATGAGTACGCGCTGTACCGATCCCACCATTTGCATGCTGATCTTGCGGGCTTGCTGATTGATCTGAGCTTGCAGGCGCTGCAAACGTTCCAGTTTTATCTCCTGTGGCGTGTCATCCGGCAGATCGGCAGCGGGGGTGCCGGGACGCGGGCTATAGATGAAACTGTAGGATTCGTCAAAATTCATATCCTCGATCAGTTTCATGGTGGCGGCAAAGTCGGCCTCGGTTTCGCCCGGAAATCCTACGATGAAGTCTGAAGATAACGAAATGTCGGGACGGATAGCGCGCAATTTGCGTATGATCGATTTGTACTCCAGGGCCGTGTATCCACGCTTCATCGCAGCCAGAATCAGGTCGGATCCCGATTGCACCGGCAGGTGCAGGTGGTTGACGAGTTTGGGTAACTCACTGTAAGCCTGGATCAGGCGCGAGGTGAATTCCTTGGGGTGCGATGTGGTGTAGCGGATGCGTTCGATTCCCGGAATATCGTGCAGATACTCCAGTAATAATGCAAAATCAGCCAGGTCATTGTCGGGCATTTTGCCCATGTAGGCATTGACATTTTGCCCCAGCAATGTAACTTCCTTGACACCTTGCCCAGCCAGGATGGCGATTTCGGTGAGGACATCTTCGAGTGGACGGGATACTTCCTCGCCACGCGTATAGGGAACGACACAGAAACTGCAATACTTGCTGCAACCTTCCATGATCGAAACGAAGGCCGTGGCACCTTCGGTGCGAGCGGGTGGCAGATGGTCGAATTTTTCGATTTCCGGAAAGGAGATATCGACTTGCGGGCGCCCGGTAGTTTTGCGGTTCTCAATCAACTGTGGTAGACGATGCAGGGTCTGGGGACCGAACACGACATCGACAAACGGTGCGCGACTGACGATCGCCTTGCCTTCCTGACTTGCCACACAGCCGCCGACGCCAATCAGCAGATTGGGGTTGCTGTCCTTGAGGTGACGCACGCGCCCCAGGTCATGAAATACCTTTTCCTGAGCCTTTTCGCGCACGGAACAGGTATTGAACAGAATGATGTCGGCTTGGGCGGGGTCGTCGGTGGGTTCCATACCGTAGGCTGCATTGAGTACATCCGCCATCTTTTCCGAGTCGTACTCGTTCATCTGGCAGCCAAATGTTTTGATGTATAACTTATTACTCACGATCTATACGAGGATCAAGATTGAAAAATGAATGTAATATTATTTCGGTTTTTGGGCTTCTTCCTGCTTGGCCTGTTTGGCTTCATCAGGAGTCAGAATCCATAAGCGGTGCAGTGTGCCGTTGATATCCAGTTGGTAGCGAACGAGGCCATTATAGTTTGCCGTGCTCGGTAGAATGATCAGATTGTCCGTGCCGCGAATTTGTCCGCCTGCTCCCATCAAGACCTGCTGACCATCGATGGTGAATAATGGAAATGCCACCGCGGACAGATGTCCCAGTTTGCTGTTGACTGGGAAATGCCGGGTCTGCTGACTGAATGCCACATGGGATCCGGCAGTGAATTGCAGGATCAGCAGGCATAGCGTTACCAGTAACTTTCTCATTCCATTACAGATAGATGATCGATCAAGTGATTGATTGTTCGAGCTTTGAGATCAGTTCAAGCGCTCGGGTTCGTGAGGGCATAATGATACGCTAAAGCGAAAATGCGTAGCAATGTATTTGCGTTCTTGCCGAGACGGGTCGTTTGGCTTGGTGCCGGGTTATCCTAGCCGGAACCGGTTTGTTGTCTGCCAGAGAATATGGCAGTTGGGCAACTCCCGGTGGGGTGAGTAGGGGAGGGGTTCATTCCCACCGGAGGTTGTTGATTGACGGCGCTGCATTGTAGGGTTTCTCATCTGCGGTGATGTCCGCCACGGTGACCGCCCGAGTGTCCGCCATGGCCATGATGATGGTGTCTGCCGCCAGAGTTCCATTGCCCGCCAAGTTGATGCTGATGATGTCTATGTCCGCCATGCGAATGATGCCGGTGCCGATCGTGCCCATTGTTGTAGTAGCGTAAGCCACCGCCGATGATGGTTTGACCGACATAATAGGAAGGTTGGTAACCGTATCCATAGCCATAACCATAGCTGGCGCCAGTGGTTTGATAATATCCGGTACTGCCATAATAAGGCGTTGTCATACATCCAGCCAGATAGACCATACTGATCAGTATCAGGGATATAAGTATTTTTCTAATTGTCATGATGTTTCTCCTGCATCGAAAATTGGCTAGCATGATTTCGGTAATGCCAGCGTGATGTTTCAGTTGCCCGATACCCACTTGCTCGGTATCTCGGGGATCATTGTGCAATTCCGCGGCTGAATCGTGACTGAATGGTATTGGTCAGTAAGGAAGCGAAGGATAAAACTGCGTTCAGCTTGGCTGCAAAAAGGATCAGGCTGGTTCGCGATGCATCACATGACTTGTTTTTTGAAATGACCGACCAACCCACAGGTGGTCAATCGCTTCAGGTTGTCATGAAAAGAGGGAAGTAAATGAAAATCCCCGGACTGGCCGGGGATGTCATCAAGCCATCAGGCCATTGGGTCATGGCGAGAGGCAAATAGGGAGTGAACTTTCCGAGCTAATCCGGAATTTCTTCGGAATCCGAGCCGCCTTTTGATGAGGTTACCGTTACGCGTGCAGGCGGTACGGTAATGCCCGTCAGCGTCAGTTCGTATCGGCCTGCTGCACCAGACTGTGTCATTGGGTATGTATTGATTCCTGCCTTAAGGGTCAGTTCAGGCGCAATTCCCGAGTTGACACTTATCTTGTCACTGGATAAGGCAACGACCTTCAGTGTTTGCGTTGCTGCCACCCAACTCACGGACTGGATGTTGACTTGGTCAATGATATTCATCGCCTGCGTGGAGAACATGCCGTTGTCGCTGGTGGCCACAACCGTTACCTGAGCCGGGATATGCGGGCCATAAGTGGCGTTTAACAGGGAGCGCTTGAAGAATGTACTGCCACCATCGTAGGTCATATCACCATTTTGATTGGCTTGTGGCAGATCGGTGATGGTTACGGATGCAGTGGGTGGCGCTTTGACCCAGACATTGATGCGTGCGGTCGTATTGCCAGTGGAGGCATTGGTGGTGCGGAAGTAGGTTGCACGAATAGGCTCGATACTGGGTGGAATATTCGTGGGATCGAAAATTTTTCCTTGTACCGAAAACAAGTTGGTTTGTACAAAATTGTTACCGGCGCCGTCCAGATTGACACCAGCCGGTCCTTCGATACGGAAGTAATTGATATCGCAATGTCCCCCGATGACTTCATGATTGACATTTGGATCGCCGACATAACCAGCGGGTGCAGCCGGCAGGATATTGGGGTCCCAAATGAGGAACGGACCCACCTCGCCTTTCAGGATATTGTCAAAAGGTGTGCCGCCCCCAATATCGCGAGTGACATTGATCGCACGGGTGCCAGCATTTGCGCTGAATTCTTCGGGTTGGCAGCCATTGTTTTCATTCAATGAGGGATGCCAGATTTTATAGTGCCCTGCAACCGGAATATCGACGCGCAATCTGATGCGACCAAAAGCAAATTGTGTCGTTGCGGCTGGCGTGCCTGGCAAGTAGGTAGCTTCCAACGCTTGCACCAGCAGTGCTTTTCGACCGCCGACGAGATTGAGTGTGGCGCTGGCATTCCACCAGAATGCCTCGATACCGAAACCGGTTGCTTCGGAAAAGGCATTGCCGGCGATTGCCGGGCTGAAAGTGCAAATTCCGGCTCCATTCCCATCAAGGCAGAGCTGCAGGGCATTACCATTGGCGTCGGATACCCAGGATGGGAATTTATTGATGGGGTGGATGGGACCTTTGTCGGTCAATGCAGATTGGACGGGCTGCGTGCTTAATCCAACAAGGGTGATAATGGATGCAAGGGTTGTCGTCAGTTTTTTGCTGATGCTGCCAGTCAGTGATTTATGGATTGTAAATTGCATGATATGTGTCCTATCGAGTTATCTTTCAAATTAGTTTTTGTTGCAAAAATGGAGAAGCACCGTCTCGTCGCGAACGGCGAAGCATGTGATGCGCTCCGGGTCTGTGTTTGCCATGAATAACGCGAGATCCGTTTCAGGGTCTCAAAAGGTTTTTCAGGGTGATACGGTTTGGATGGGCAGCATCATCTCATTGTCCTCATGCGACAGAATGTGACAGTGCCACGCAAATAATCCGATGATGTCGAATTTGGCTTTGACACGCGTAATGCCCGGGGTCACACCATCGCCCGGGTAGGCAATGATCGTGTCCTTGAATCCGGTTTCCCATGGCTGGGCAGGCGTTTTTGCGCCTGCTACATCGATACGTTCGATGACTTCGAATTGCACCTGGTGTAAATGTATCGGGTGTGCATCTTCGGTGTAATTGTAGAGCACCCATTCTTCGGTCTGGCCGATGGTGGGTTGCGTTGAAATGGGATCCATCCACAGGCTGGGTACAGGTGTGCCACTGGCATCCATGGAGCCAAGCTCAGCCGTTTCAGGCCCAAACGGTGCTGCGTTGGCGTCATTTCTGGAAATGGCAACGAGTTCGCCCAGATTGTTTAAAACGGGTGCGCCAGTTGCATCCACCGGGATATAAACCGTGCTGGATTCCATTTCATTCAATGACAAATGACGAACGACGGGTGTGCCTGTGATGCGTGAAATGGCAGGAAGCTGCACTTTTGCCGGGTGCTGGCTGTGATCGGTGCCTTTGCTCGCTACAACCCGGAACTGCATGACTTGCCCGGTGGTATCCGGGTCGGCAGAATCAAAGTCCACTCCGGGCGAGCCACCGCTGAAAGGTGAGTCGGGGCCGATGTTTTTCAGCGTGATTTTGCTTTTCAGCGGCGCATTGCTGAAATCGACAATTACATCGAAGCGTTCGGCAGGGGCCACAAGCAATGTATCGACTTTTGCCGGTGTCGGCAGGAAGCCGCCGTCATTGCCAATGACCCAGAATTTCTGGCTGTTGCTCATTTTGAGGATCAGGAAACGGGTATCGGAGCCATTCAGGATGCGAAAACGGTAACGCCGTTTTTCGACATTCAGGTAGGGCCAGGTTTTACCATTGACGACCATGGTGTTGCCAAAGAATTCGGGATTCCAGGCCGGTGCAACGGTACTTTGCTCGCCATCGATTGTGGTGTCTGGCGTGAATGGAATTTTCAGTTTGCCTTTGGCAAGTCCTTCGAAGAAGGCGCGATTATTCGGATAGAACAGCGATCCGTCCTTGTTGAACGAACGATCTTGGATCAGTAAAGGAATTTCATAAGCGCCCTTGGGGAGACCGGATGTCAAATCGCTGGTGCCGCCACGAATAAAGTAGAAACCGGCTGGGCCTGCATAGACATTGACGCGCGTCATGCCCAGAGAGTGGTCATGGTACCAGAGTGCAGCAGCACGCTGATCATTCGGATACTGATAGACAGATGTACCGGGTCCCCAGGTTTGCCCATAAGCCGTTTGGGCTTCGTTTTTAAACTGCTCGTACTTGGTGCCGACTTTGGCGAAGCTGACCGGTATATTGGTGGCATTCGGTAAAAACCAGGCTTCGGGATAACCATCGCTATCCTGTGTGACATGTGCGCCGTGCAGGTGTGGAACCATGGGTACGGGGCCGGTATATCGTGTGGGGTCTTCTCCCATGGTGTCCGCTGATGCCGGATTGGCCCAGTGCAATGTTTGGTCGATATGCAGCAGATGCGGTAAGAATTTCCCATTGACCTGCTTCAAGTCGTTGATCCATTTGACGCGAACCGGTTTGTTGGCTGTGGCCTCGATCGGATAGGCCGGATAACTGAAACTTCTGTGATGGGTAATCGAACCATAACCCCAGACCGTGGTACTTAGGTTGGGTACTACCTCCTGATGGAATTGGCGCACTGCAATTTCGTAATAATCTCCGGTAAAGCCTTGTGGATTGGCCGATTTTGGCATGGGAGGGAGAATCGTCAATGGCCTGACATATTTCGGTATCTTCAGTGGATTCAGCGTTCCGCCGGGTACGGGGGCACTGTATGTCGTGCCCTGTATGCCCGTGAAAAGGATGGCTGCTGCCATGACTCCAAACACCGTGCGTTTTGAGTCTGTTTGCTTCATTTTTATACCCCTTTTCGTTGCCGAAGATTTGCTGTGTGGAAAGCGTTTGACGCATTCTGGACAGCATTTCTTCTACTCATGACTGAAATAACCGGTCATTACTCGTTAACCGGCTGCTCATACGAGTACAGCACTGGGTTTTGTGAATATTGTTGTGAGCAAAACCCGGATGCAAAGTTAAGTTGTATTCAATCTCAACAAGGCTTCATCGGGTTTGGCGTCCACAGTCATGTCAAGTGCTCGGCCAGAGGCGAAATGCCCATCGATACCCCCGTAACGATGGATACTGGGTGCCTGAAAAGCATAGAACAGTGGTGACAGCAGTACACAAGGAAGATGTGATGCTGGCAATGATTGATACAGGGATGGAACAAACCGGGAAGAAACCAGTTGAGCGTGTTTGTTGTGTTGTTCTGAGCAATGGCCGTGACCATTTCCAAAATGGCTTGAATGGGGTAACAGTTCAATTGCGTCAAACATAACTTTAGCTAACTGCATTCGTTGGAATAGTTACGCGATGCATACGGATTCGATTTGTGGAATCCTCATGCGCGCGATGCAGAGAATACCTAACCATGGGGTTTACAGGTAGATACAGGATGTTAATTGTCATCGTTAACTGATGTTAAATGGTGGTGGTTAACTGATGTTAATTGCGGGGAATTTGAGCAAACCTGCGCGCATTCTCTTGAAAAACAATCCGGCTTGGCAGTGGCTTACGAGAACGAGGAAGCGAGTTGCTTGCGAGATAACCTCACAATAGCGGATCGCCCGATCAATCCAGACGAGTCGAGCAGTCGATGTTCAGTTGAGGGAATAAATTTGAAAATATTGAGTTGGTTTTATCATATTGTTTTCATTATGAAAAATAAATATTTTTTCAGTTAAGTCTCAAAAAAATAAAAATTTTGTGAACCTTGTGATTGTTCGAGGGAATAAACGGAGTAAGAAAAAAAGAAAAGAGTAATTCTTGTTTTCTTACATTGTTACTCGCATATGAGAGTGCTTTTTTTAAAAACATTAAAGGAAAAAACATGCAAGTTAAAACAAATTTGAAAGCTGGAAAACATGGCGCCGATGATAAACCTGGTGATGATAGAGGTAATCACGGCCCAAACCACCGTTAATTAATCGTCGGTGGTGAAGTGCCCTTAAGCCTGTACTTGTAAAAAACGAACGAGATTATAGTCTGAGTCTTTGTGAGAAATGTGATTGGCTCGTTATTTTTAAAATAATTGAATTCAGTTTGAACGCAATATGAGGTTTGAGGGAATAAACGTAGCAAGACAAGACGAAACCGTGCAATCGTCAAGTCTTATCAAAACGTGTTGCACTGCAATGTGCATTAACTAATGTTAAAGGAAGATAACATGCAAGTTAAAACCAATTTGAAAGCTGGAAGACATGGCGCCGATGATAAGCCTGGTGATGATAGAGGCCATCATGGTCCTAACCATCGCTAATTAATACGACCTCCAGTTGTATGAAATGAAATTGCCTGCACAGGTAGGAGTGCGGGCAATTTTTTTATAAGCCTGTCATGCAGTTAATTGACCTCCAATCAAAATCGGTTTTGTGCAGAGGAACCCTGAGAAGAGTTGCTCGGTGATTCCATCGCCGGTAATTGCAAATAACTCATTTATCTGCGAAACTCTGCACCAATTTCTGATAGATTCACTTTCAAACGCAAATTTCCATTATCGATCAACGCGTTTCTAGCGATTTCATCACTCCTTTTTCATGCCTACCCCGTTTTCCTCGACCACACGCTCGCTGGCTACCGATGTACCCTTGTTGAGCTGGTTGGGGTGGTCATTGTCCGCGTTGCTGCTCAGTATCTGGCTGGGATGGTTTTTTTTTGCATCAGTAACGGTTTTTGAAACCAGTCGGGAAGCGCGTCTGGAAGTGCAATCCGCAGCGCATCCCTTGACAGCGCAAGTGTCTGGCAGTGTAACCAGCAAGGCGCTGGTGCTGGGTCAGGAAGTCTCCGCCGGGCAATTACTGCTGCAACTGGATGATCGTACCGAGCAGTTGAAATTGACCGAAGAAAGGGCGCGTAACCTGGGACTGTCAAATCAGATCAATGCGCTGACCCGCGAGATTGATGCGCAGAAAGGCACCCTGACCACGGGGACTCAGTCCAATCAATCCGCCATCGTTACGGCAAAGGCCAGACTGCGTGAAGCGCAGCACCTGGCCGTGGTAACCAAGGACAAGGTGCGCCGCCTGGCGGGATTGCGTGATCAAGGCTATGTCACCGATGCCGACTGGTTGAAGGCAAACGCGGAAGCCAACCAATTGCAAGCTTCGGTGGATGCCACCAGCAGTGAAATCCGGCGGCTGGAATGGGAAGCCAAAAACGTCACTAACCGCGATGGTGTCAAGCTCGAGTCCCTCAAAAAGGAACTGGCCAAGCTACAGGGGCAACAGGAGCTATCGTTGACAACAATTGCCCGTCTGGAGCAGTCGATTGAGAAACATAGAATCCGCTCTCCCATTAGCGGTCGCATCGGAGAAATTGCGCCGGAAATTCAGGTCGGTTCATTTTTGCTCGCAGAAGGCCAGTTCATCGCCCGCATCGTGCCGCTGGGCGATCTGAAAGTCAGCGCCCGGTTCCAGCCCAGTGACACCATGGGACGCCTGTTCGCTCAACAAAAGGCGCGCTTGCGCCTGGATGCTTTTCCCTGGACTCAGTACGGCAGCATGGATGCCTTGGTCAGTCGGGTCGGCGAGGAGATTCGCGATGGTTTTCAGCAAGTGGATTTATTGATCGTAGCGGACAATCCCAATATTCCATTGCAACACGGTCTGACCGGACAGGTCGAGGTGGCTGTGGAGACAACCAGTCCGGCGACGCTGGTGTTGCGAGCGGTTGGCAAACTGCTGGCGCGTCCGGCGGCGTCCAAAGGGAGCACGCCCGCATCATGACCTGGTCCAAACGCCGCTGGCTGATTCCGGAAGTCATACAGACCTCGGCGATGGATTGTGGACCGGCAGCGCTGAAAGCCTTGCTGGAAGCCTACGGAGTAAGTGTCAGTTATGGCCGCCTGCGGGAAGCCTGTCAGACCGATGTCGATGGCACATCGATCGATGTGATCGAGGAAACGGCGTGTCGTCTGGGGCTGAAGGCGCAGCAGGTGATGCTGCCTGCGGAGCATGTGTTACTGGATGATCCCGCAGCTTTGCCGGCGATCGTCGTGACTAAACTGCCGGGCGGCGATACGCATTTTGTCATTGCCTGGCGACGCCTGGGTGGGTTTGTGCAGGTCATGGATCCGGCGCTTGGCAGACACTGGGTGCGCGAACAGCGATTACTTGCGGATCTGTACCGTCACACCTATGAAGTCAGTGCAGACGATTGGCGTGCCTGGGCGGGTTCGGAAGCCTTTTTGCAGGGATTGCAGCAACGTATCGACAAGGTGGCGCGGCACGGGCGTGAAGTGGATGACCTGATTGTCAGCGCGATAGCCGATGCCACCTGGTTTTCGCTGGCAGTACTCGATGCCGCAGTGCGCATGACCGAAGCTTTGCTGCAAAGCAGTGCCGTTCGCGACAAGACGGCCAGTCTGGGCATGCTGCAGGCGATTTATGCCGAGGCACGCAGCAATCCTGAAAGCCAGATCATTCCACCGAGTTATTGGTCGGTGCTGTTGCAATCCGGCGCGGATGAACAGCAACTGGCGATGCGTGGCGCTGTTCTGGTGACGATTTCCGGGGTGGGTGAAGCAGAACCGACCGAGACCCTGTCGCCCGATCTGTCTGCGGCGCTGAACGAGAAGCCGCAGAATACATTCGGGTATTTATGGCAGTTACTCAGGGAAATTGGACTCGCTTCACCGTTGCTGCTGGGGTTTGCCCTGTTGCTGGGTGTCGGCATGGTGATGGTGGAAGCCTTGCTGTTTCGGGGATTGCTGGATCTGGTCCGGGATTTCGAGACGGTTGGGCAACGGCTGACAGGAATCCTGTTTGTGTCGTTGCTGGCGCTGGCATTGTTGTTGATCGAATTTTCCAATGTCCGCGAATTGCAGCGTCAGGGCAGACAACTGGAAGTCCGGTTGAGGCAGGCTTTTCTGCGCAAGATTCCGCGACTCAACGATCGCTACTTTCATAGTCGCACCATTTCGGATATGGCGGAACGTGCGCATCAGGTTTATCGCCTGCGCGGGTTACCTGCCTGGACGGGGCAATTGTTGCGCAGTTTTGCCGAGCTGTCGTTCACCACGGCGGGGATCATCTGGCTGGATCCACAGTTGGCGCTGCTGGCCATTTGTTCGGCATTGCTAGCGCTCGGCATTCCATTACTGGCGCAGCCGGCATTGAATGAACGCGATTTGCGCGCGCGCAGCCATGAAGGCGCCTTGAGTCGTTTTTATCTGGAAGCCATGCTGGGATTGTCGGCTGTGCGTGCCCATTGTGCCGAGCGGGCTGTGCGCAGTCAGCATGAGGGATTGATGACGGAGTGGGCGCGTGCCAGTATGGCCACGCTGCGGCTCTCGCTGTTGATCGAAGGAGTACAGGCCGTGGTGTGCCTGACCATGATCGCCGGATTGCTGTTCTCGCATTATGTCAGTGTCGGCGATTCCGGTGGTTTTTTGCTGCTGATCTACTGGGCGCTGAAATTGCCGATGTTGGGACAACAGTTTGCCATGTTGTTTCGGCAATATCCTGCACAGAGAAATGCCGCTTTGCGTTTCATGGAGCCGCTGGGGGCGCGTGACGAGGTCGAGACCGAAGCTGCCGCACCGCATGACGGCAATAACAACCCGACTGCGGGTGCCACTCCTGTAGCGCAAGTCGGTGTGACGGTGACGCTACGTGGAGTGACTGCCCAAGCCGCCGGCCATGACGTACTGCGGGAACTCGATTTGCACATTGCGGCCGGCAGTCACGTGGCCATTGTGGGGTCTTCGGGTGCAGGTAAATCCTCGCTAGTGGGATTGTTGCTGGGGTGGATGCAGGCGTCGGAGGGAGAAGTCAGAATTGACGATGAGCCGTTGACGGCGCAACGATTGCGTCAACTGCGCCGCGAGACAGCTTGGCTGGATCCGGCCGTTCAATTATGGAATGCCTCGCTGCTGGATAACCTGATGTACGGTCACGATACTTCTTTGTTGAGTGCATTGGGAAAAACATTGGCTGCAGCGGACTTGCACAGTGTGCTCAAGCATTGTCCCGAGGGGTTGCAGACCCAGTTGGGCGAGGGCGGTGCCTTTTTGTCGGGTGGTGAAGGTCAACGGGTGCGTCTGGGGCGCAGTCTGTTGCGACAATCCGCACGCTTGGTCATTCTGGATGAACCATTCCGGGGATTGAGTCGGTCGCAACGCGAGCACCAGATGCGGCGCCTGCGGGCTGCCTGGCCGCAGGCAACCTTATTATGCGTGACGCACGATGTGAGTGAGACGCTGATGTTCGAGCGGGTGTTGGTAATGGACGACGGAAAGATCGTCGAGGATGCTGCGCCGGCAGTGCTGGCAGCCGACGAGGGTTCACGTTTTCATGCCCTGCTGGCGACCGAGAAAACACTCCAGCAATCGCTCTGGGCCGATTCGTCATGGAACCGGTTGTGGATGGAGGAAGGCCAGTTGCATCCGTTCAAAGCCGACTCGAAATGAAAAGACTATCAGAAGTGGCCTGGCCGGTATCCGGTTTGCCCGAAGCCTTGCCGGCTCTGGCGCGGCAATGCGACCTGCCGGTACGGCAAATCGAATTGACTGCGCCGGCGCACTTCACTGATGAAGCGACTTTGAATACCTGGATGGATTGGGCAGCCGATACGCTCGGCATCGAACTCGAAGCCACACAGGTAGCCGGTGCCGAAATGGAGAGTCTGCTGTCTGCGGCGGCGCCGGCGCTGGTGAAATGCAGCGTGGAAAATAAACAGTATTTTTTGTTGCTGTTGCCCGGTTATACGAGGGGCAAATTGCACATTCTGGGACCGGATTTGCGTGTGCATCGGATGCCGATTGCGGAGCTGACGCAGGCTTTGTGTGTTCAGTACGCTGGCCGGTTTTCAGCCGAGGTTGAACAATTGCTGGCATCTGCCAGAATACCGGAACGCGATCAGGCCCGTGTGCGCATTGCCTTGCTGCGCGAGCGACTGGCGACGGTCACCATCAGGGGATTCTGGTTGCTGCGTTTGCCACCGGAAAGTCCATTCGCGAAGCAACTGCAATATGACGGAATCTTCCGGGGTGCCGGGATGGCTCTCGGTGTCTTTTTGAGTCTGTATCTGTTGGAAATACTCGGGTGGTGGCTGATCGGGCACGGTGCGCTGAACGGGCAAATGGACTTGGGTTGGCTCATGGCCTGGGGATTGTTGTTGGTCAGTCTGATTCCCCTGCGACTACTGGGAATGGGATTGAGCGGAATACTGGTGATTCGCGCCGGTACCCTACTCAAACAGCGTTTGCTTGCCGGAGCCTTGCACATGTCGCCCGATGCCATTCGCCATCAGGGTGTGGGGCAATTGCTGGGACGGGTGATTGAATCCAGTGCTTTTGAAGCCCTGGCACTGAATGGCGGTATCCGGGTTCCGATTGCTATGCTGGAATTGGTGCTGGCACTGATCGTGTTGATCAGCAGCGGGATAGGCACGTTGCATGCCTTGTTGCTGCTGATCTGGACTATGGTGGCGATGTGGCTGGGGCGGCGTCTTTTTTTACGCTTGCAACGCTGGACGACATTGCGTCTGGAAATGGCACATGATCTGGTGGAGCGCATGGTCGGTCATCGTACCCGGCTGGCACAGCAAGCTGAAGAGGCCTGGCACGAGGGTGAGGATCAACTGCTGACGACATACTGGCAGGCATCGCGTGAATACGATCAAGCAGCGGTTCTGCTGAATGGCATTTTGCCTCGCGGTTGGTTGTTACTTGGGATTCTGGGGTTCTTGCCTCTATTGGTTGGTGGTGAAATCGATGTGTTGCCCTTGGCAATAGTGCTGGGGGGCGTGCTGCTTGGGTATCGGGCCATTGCGGAAATTGCCGGTAGCCTGACCAATTTTGCACAGGCCTGGGTAGCCTGGCAGCAGGTTGCACCGATTTTTCACGCGGCCAAAGCGGAACAATCGCCAGCCATTTTTCACGCTCCAGCGGAGCATGACGAGGAATCCGGAAAACGGATGCCGATCGTCGAAGGCTGGGATCTGGTTTTTCGTTACCGGGCACAGGGCGCTCCTGTACTGGATAATTGCAATGTCAGCATTCTCGGTGGTGAGCGTGTTTTGTTGCAAGGCGCTTCCGGTGGCGGAAAATCCTCGCTGGCAGCTTTGCTCAGTGGGGCGCGCAAACAGGAGTCGGGTTTGCTGCTGTTGCAGGGACTGGACAGTGGCGCCTGGGGCATGCGGAACTGGCGCAAGGCGGTGGCTTATGCGCCACAGTTTCATGAAAACTATATTTTTTCCGCACCACTGGCATTCAATGTGCTGATGGGGCGGCGCTGGCCTCCTGAACAGCAGGATCTGATCGATGCGGAGTCGCTCTGTCGGGAATTGGGTCTGGATAATCTGCTGGATAATATGCCGGCAGGGTTTATGCAGATGGTGGGCGAAACCGGGTGGCGGTTATCGCATGGTGAACGCAGCCGGGTTTTTCTGGCCAGAGCCCTGTTGCAGGATGCCAAAGTGATCGTACTCGACGAAAGTTTTGGTGCACTGGACCCGCAAACCATGGAACGGTGCCTGCGGCTGGTCATGGAACGCGCGCCGACGCTGGTTGTCATTGCGCATCCTTGATTGAGGTAATGTGCCTATGAAAATTTGATTCAACTTACAACTTAGGGATTACAAATCAAGAGAGCAGCTGTTCAAAAAAGCCGCCAATATTTTTTTTATGGTCGACAAAATGGATTTCATAAATCCAGTAACGCTCATTTCCAAGTCGATCGGGATCCAGCATTGGAAAATGATTGTCGGGATGTATGTAGTTTATTTTGTTTTCCCCGAGCAATTTTTCATGTGGAAAAATTCCAACAAGATGCCCACAATGCTCATTACCATATTCCCAGCCATATTTTTTTGCCAGCGAACAGGTAAATGAGTAGAGTTCGGTGCCTGTTATGGCATTACGATGTTGATCAAAAAAAGCTTTTCCTTCATTCCAGGCTAGAAAGATGTCATTTTTTAGCTTGTGCATTTGAGGATCATGACCAGTGACATAAGTTCGCCCAATATCAGCTTCCCATGATTCAAAAATCGGACCAAAGTCGAAGAACACAATATCATTTTCGCCGAGAACCAGTTCTGGTGGATTCTCACGGTAAGGTAATAATGTATTTTTACCGCATCGAACAATTTTTTTGTGCCAGTATTTTTGAATACCAAATAATTCAAAGGCGAGCTTGTATACAATGAGGTTCAATTCTTTTTCTGATAAACCAGGTTGGATGAGCTGACGTTGTTCCAGAACCTCAAACAGTTCGGCTGCTTTTTTATTTGCTTTCTGGATTTGAATAAGAATATTTTTGTTAGGCATTGTAGAGAATGGAATGACGACTTGATAGCTATAATTTACCGTTGAGTACTTTGACGATTAAAATTTATTGAGCTAACTGACAAGTCTACAGACTTTAGTGAAATTAAGGAGAGCGGTAACCCTCCTTAATTCCAAACCACTTAATACTTAATACTTAATACTTAATACTTAATACTTAATTTTCATGAATGCCGCCGCACTTTCTCAAGCCAGCACGAACTTTAGATTTTACTTTCATGATGTTTTCCTTTCTGATGTAATTCTCCGTGCCCATCGCACGTTGATCTGTCAACCCCACGCTGACTTTACACGCGCGGTAACTTGGTTATAAAAGCTCAGATAGCCAAACAATCGATGATTTCAATATTGTCTTGGGTTGTGACTACTTGAATTCCTACAAGCTTTAAGAGCTCATTCATCAGGTAAGGAGGAAGCTTTTTTTCTTCCTCTACCTGAAAATAAAAATAAAGATCAGTTACTGTAAGTGGTCGCTTGGGTGATGGACGACCGAGAAGTTGATTGATTTGGGATTGAATGTCACTAGCAGCCTGGAGTATTGCTTGTTCTTTTGAATAGTAATCCATTAGGCTGGTAACTAGGTCATTAAGTGCATGGTTTGTTGCAGTATTTTCTGTGCAAAAACTTTTCTGTAACAGGCTGTAGAGCTGTTCTTTTATTGCGCCATGATAAGTTGCCCGGACCGGAGTAAGTTTGTCAGTGAGGGAAGTTTTGTTGAGTTCGTGACCTAGTCCCTTTGCGGATTGTGCATACATATCCGAATATGCCTGCTCATTATGAATTCGCCAGTCTTCAATTCCAACGTATGTATGT
>JAAEXZ010000095.1 GCA_017879645.1 Nitrosomonas sp. | reverse complement strand
CGCCCTGGAATCCAGATGCTTATGCAAGATGCCATGGCTAACAAGTTTGATATTGTTCTGGCTGAAGGGCTGGATCGCTTAAGCAGAGACCAGCAGGATATTGCAGGCATATATAAACGTTTTCAGTTTGTCGGCATTGCTATTCATACCTTATCCGATGGCGGTGAGGTAAGCGACATCCATATCGGACTGAAGGGAACGATGAATGCCTTATTTTTAAAAGACTTGGCAGCCAAAACCCATCGCGGGCTAAGTGGCCGGATAGAAAAAGGCAAATCTGGCGGGGGCTTGTGCTATGGCTACAATGTAGTGAAACAGTTTGATTCCTATGGTGAAGCGATCAGGGGAGATCGTGAGATCAATAAGGAAGAAGCAGAAATTGTTAAACAAATATTCCGCGATTATGCCGCTGGCGTTTCACCCAAGAAAATTGCGCTAAATCTCAATAAAAAAGGCATTCCATGCCCCTCTGGCAAAGCTTGGGGCGCAACGACAATTTACGGGAACAGACGACGCGGCACCGGCATTATCAATAATGAGCTCTACATAGGTCGGCTGATCTGGAACCGTCAGAAATTTTTAAAAGACCCGGATACAGGTAAACGTGTCGCCCGGCTAAACTCAGAAGAAGAATGGATCATTACAGAAGTACCTCACTTACGCATTATCGATGAGGAGCTCTGGGAACAGGTCAAGATACGCCAGAAAGCGCTGGATGAGAAACCTCAATTCTGGGCCAAGCAACGCCCAAAAAACTTGTTTTCTTATCTTCTCACCTGCGGTTGCTGCGGCAGCGGCATGAGCAAAGTGTCGGCTGATCGCTACGGTTGCTCTGCTGCCAGAAATAAGGGCACTTGCAGCAACCGGCTAACCATTAAGCAAGAGAGCCTGGAGCACACCATTCTGGAAGCGCTACAGCACCACTTGATGAATCCGGAGCTGGTAAAGGTATTTTGCGAGGAATACACAAAACATATCAATGAGCTGCGACAAACCCGGAATGCGGCGATAAACCGTTACAAAAAAGAGCTGCAAAAGCTGGCTGCTGATAAGGAAAAGATTATCGAAGCCATCAAAAACGGGATACCTGCATCGGAAGTGAAAGACGCGCTTAATAAGATCATTGAACGCCGGGAAGAGCTGGAAAGCTATCTCGAAGGCAAAGAGGAAGCGCCAGTGCTTCTGCATCCGAACATGTCTCAGCGTTACCAGAAAGAAGTGGAAGCGCTACGAGTTTCTCTCAACAGGGAAGAAACCAGAACTGAAGCAGCAGACCTGCTCAGAGGCCTCATTGATAAGATTGTACTAACGCCCAAAGCGTCAGGAACAGAATACGCCATCGACCTGCATGGCGACCTTGCCGGAATTTTGACAGTTGCGGCAGGCAAGCAGCAAAAGATTAGCGATTACGATCCTTTGTTGCAGCAAGTCAAAATGATGACCGAATCAGGTGATCAAAAACATGGTTGGCAGGAAGATTCTAATGCTGACGAAATTTCCTCGAAAGAGGATTTGTCAGACAAGAACGAGAAGGTTAACCTAAATGCATGTTCATCCCGTAAATCTGAACTTGCTGAAAAGCCGCATGAAACGGCGATTCTCAGCAAGGATAAGGTGGTTGCGGGGGCAGGATTTGAACCTACGACCTTCGGGTTATGAGCCCGACGAGCTGCCAGACTGCTCCACCCCGCGTCAGAGCGTGAAGTATAGCACAAGGTGACCAGTTGCGGTCAAACTAAGTCTGGCTCAGTGTGTAGTTCTACGGTGTGATGCCTAGCAATGTAGTAGCTGATTGGCGAGCTTGCTTTGTTTATGTTGTTGCCAGGCAATCTCTTTCTTGATTGCCGTGTTGATCATCTGGAGTACGTCACTAACGTTAACTGGTGCACTGTCATTGTCTTCGGTCACCTTGACGTGGCCAGTCAGAACGGCATTGGGAAGTTTGCCGCGCTGATAATAAGACCAGATTTCGGTGGCGTAATCACTTTGCGCCAATTCGGGGGCAAAGCGACTGAAATAGGCAGTTAGGTGATCCACATCACGTTTGATCAGTGAACGTGCGTGATGGTTGTCCGATGCATTCACTGCCTTGGGCAAATCAATAATGACAGGTCCCTGGCTGTCGACCAGAACGTTATATTGCGACAGGTCGCCGTGGACGACCCCTGCACACAGCATTTTTACGATCTGTTTCATCAGTATCTTGTGATAGTGCCGTGCCTGTTTGGGAGTGGGCACCAGGTCACTCAGCCGGAGGGCGACCTGACCTTCGGAATTGGTGATCAATTCCATGAGTAACACACCGTCAAAAAAATTGTGAAACTTGGGTACCCTGACACCGGAGCGCCCCAAGTGACACAGCATCTCGACTTCCTTACTGGGCCAAACTTCCTGATCCAGATGTGTGCGGTAAGCGGTATACTCCGCCTTCTCAATGACGCGAAGGCGGCGGCTATTCTTGAATCGGCGCCCTCCAAAAGAGGGGGTGCGATGTGATACGTGCTGCTGGCTGTTTTCCCTGTAAACCTTCGCGCAGTGAAAGTCATTGCCACAGCGCACCATATAGACCATGGCTTCCTTGCCGCTCATGAGCTGACAGACTACGCTGTCAATCAGTCCTTCATCAATAAGCGGCTCTAATCGTTTCGGTATCTTCATTATTTGTCATGAAAGTGTACTGCATTCCGGGGTACACCATTCATCCTCCTTTCTGGTGATTGAACATGTCATTTACCCGAGATGAATGAATCATTTCATTTGTTATTCATTCATCTTGTTGAAGAAATTGTAGGAATAAACTTCATGCTTGGGAATGTGGCATATTGCCGCGCGGCAAATTGTCACAGCTACCGGACTGATTGTCAGAGTTCATCGAACCCCGTGGTCGGGGTTGATGTAGATTTATTGTTATACTGCAATTTCTGCTCGAATCGACCGGTCGTGGCAAAGTGTGGTTATTGTTCAAAAGGTCGGAAGGAATAATTATGTCGCAACAAGAAGATCTATTTTCACACCAGGATACCCTGGCCAATTTGCACGAGAATTTGCCGCTGACAGAGAAGCTGCGTTTTTTGCATCAGGTGATTCGCCAGGATTTCCCATTTGTGGACCGTCTGGCGATCGCGCTATTTGATGAAAAAACGGAAATGCTCAAAACCTATACCCATAGCACGGAAGGAAGTGATAATCCGGTAACTACCTATGAAGCGCCACTGAGTTCCGCGCCTTCGCTCTATGCCATTCTCGAACATCGCCGTCCACGCCTGGTGCAGGATCTCAGTCTTTTTGCGCAAGGACAGCACGAACATACCAAACGTATCGCTGCCAAAGGATACAAATCCAGCTATACCATGCCCCTGTACCAGAGTGGTACGTTCATCGGGTTTCTATTTTTCAATTCGTTTCAGGAGCATCCCTTTGCTGTTACGGTATTGCGCCAACTGGATATCTACGGTCATTTGATCGCGCTGATGGTCATCAACGAACTGACCGCGATCCGGACATTGCTGGCGGCTGTGCGTGCTGCACGCAGCATGACCCACTACCGCGACCTGGAAACCGGTTCACACATCGACCGCACAGCGCACTATGCCCGCTTGATCGCACGGGAATTATCGGCCAGTTACGACATTACCGATGAACAGATCGAGCATATTTTCCTGTTTTCACCGATGCACGACGTCGGCAAGATCGGCATTCCCGATAATATCCTGCGCAAACCCAGCAAGCTCGATCCTGCGGAATTCGATGTCATGAAAACACACCCGGAAAAGGGGCGGGAAATCATCGATTCCGTATTGGAGGATTTTAGCTTGGGGACGTTCGGTCATGCCAACATCCTGCGCAATATCGCCGAATACCATCATGAAGCAATCGATGGCAGTGGCTATCCCAAGGGACTCAAAGGCGATGAGATTCCGATCGAAGCGCGCATCAGCGCTGTGGCGGATGTGTTTGATGCGCTGACTTCGCGGCGTGCATACAAGGCACCATGGAGCAACGAGGAAGCATTCGGCATGCTGCGCTCGCTGGCTGATTCCAAGCTGGACCGGGACTGTGTCGAGGCGCTGATCAATCACGCGGACAAGGTAGCAGAAATTCAGCAACGTTTCCGTGACAATGAATTGATCTAGGAAGCTCTGAAAAATATTTACTTTCTGAAAATCAGATCCCGAATGCAGATTGATTATGGTCAATCCGCATCATCGATTCAATTTTTGCTTGCAGCTTGCCGAACGATGATCAATCTTGCGGATCATCGCGCTGAATCCAGTGTTGTACTACCAGACTGCCAATCAGATCACCTTCCACATTGACCATGGTACGGAAGGTATCGAGAATGCGGTCGATCGGCAGTAAAATGGCAATGGCTTCAACTGGTAATCCGACCGACTGCAATACCATCACCATGGTGACCATACCGGCACTGGGAATCCCCGGTGCGCCGATGGCCGCCATCATCGCGGTAAAGAAGACAATGATCTGCTGTATCAGGCTCAGTTCGACACCAGCCAGATTGGCAATGAACAACGCTGCAATAGCCTCGTATAGCGCGGTGCCATCCATATTGATGGTGGCGCCGAGTGGGATGACAAAACCGGCAATGTCGCGTTTGACATGCAAGTGTTGCTCGGCGCAACGCAGTGTTACCGGTAATGTGGCCGCACTCGAGCTGGTGGCAAAAGCCGTGATCAGAGATTCACGCGCACCGCGCCAGAATGCGACAGGTGTCATGCCGGTGGCGAGATAAAGAATCAATGGCAGTACAACGACTCCATGCAATAACGTGATCCCTAGGACAATAGCCATAAAGCGGATCAGCGTGGATAGCAACCCGATATCCTGCGAGGCGACAAGTTGCAACAACAGGGCCATGATGCCTAAGGGGGCCAGATGCATGATCCAACCAACCAGCATCAGGATCAATTCCAGAAATTCCTGCATCAGCACGTGAATATTGCGATAGCGTTCTCCGCCAGCCACCAGTGCGATGCCCAGCAGCAAGGCAAAAATGACTACGGCCAATACATTGCCTTGAGCCAAAGCAGCAAATGGATTCTGAAACAGGGAGTGCAGGAAATGAGCGAAAAAATCCGTCACCGTCATTTGCGTGACTTTGAATTCCTGCATGGCATCCTGAAACATTGCGATTTCAAGCCCTGCGCCGGGTTGCAACAGATTGGCAGCGGTGAGTCCAAGGATAATAGCAATGGCCATGGTAGAGAAAAAGAAGATCAGTGTCCGCTGCCAGACCCGATTCATCTGTTGATGCGAGCGCAAATTGGCGACACCCACGACGATCGACGTAAATACCAGTGGTATCAGGATCATGCGCAGCAGATCGATAAACACTGTGGCCACCAGCTTGGCTGCGTACAACCCTTGCTGGGTGATGCTGGATTCGGTCCCCAACTGTATGAAACTGGCACCCATTGCGATGCCAAGAGTTGCTCCCAGAAAAATCTGGGTGTTCAATGAAACTTTGTTCATTGCTTCAGTTGCAGAATGTTGCTTGAGGCATGACTCATGCCCAATCCTTGCCGATCAGAAAGTCGGTATAGAGTTTTTCTTCAGCACTGCCGGCAGCTGGTTTCCAGTCGTAGCGCCATTTGACGATGGGAGGGAGCGACATCAGGATGGATTCGGTGCGTCCTCCGGTTTGCAAGCCGAATAATGTTCCGCGATCCCAGACCAGATTGAATTCGACATAGCGTCCACGCCGGTAAGCCTGGAAATCGCGTTCCCGCTCGCCGTAAGGTGTATCCTTGCGACGCTCCAGAATGGGAGAATAGGCAGTCAGAAAGTTTTTGCCGACATTTTGTGTCAGATTGAAGCATTGCTCAAAATCGGGCTGATTCAGATCATCAAAAAAAACGCCGCCGATTCCTCGAGGTTCACGGCGGTGTTTCAGAAAAAAATATTCGTCGCACCATTTTTTTAGGCGGGGATAGCAATCTTCCCCGAATGGCTTGAGTGCATCCTTGCAGGTTTGATGAAAATGAATGGCATCTTCGGCATAGCCATAATAAGGCGTCAGATCCATACCGCCACCGAACCACCATACTGGTTCTGCACCTTCCTTGCGTGCCTCGAAGAAGCGTACATTCATATGCACGGTTGGCGCGTAGGGATTACGGGGATGCAGCACCAACGATACGCCCATGGCTTCGAACGAACGGCCAGCCAGTTCCGGACGGGCGGCGGTGGCTGACGCCGGTAGACCAGGACCAAAGACATGAGAAAAATTAACGCCACCGCGCTCCAGCACATTGCCTTCTTCGATGACACTGCTCATTCCGCCGCCGCCCTCTGGCCGATCCCATTGATCCCGTTTGAAGGCATTGCCATCGATCTGTTCCAGACCGCGGACGATGGTGTTTTGCAAGTCGAGAAGAAACTCTTTGACTCGTGGTGTGTTCATGCAAGCTCCCGATTTCTTAATATGATTATTGAATACATTCAGTGAATGGCGTAATGGACGAGCATGTCATGCCGGCAGTATCTGGTGGTTATACAGGTCCAGCCCGATGACACGATCAATTACACGCATTTTACCTGCTGATATAGCATGAAGAAAGAATTTCAATGTTGACGTGGCTCAACGGGGATGGCCACGGCAAAGCATCGCTGATGCAGATCGGGGTACAAAGCTGACGATCTGCATAACCTCGACGAAAGCGATTCAAAAAAACCCGAAGTACGTATGGTAGACTTTCGTCATTCATTTCAAGAGAAGGTTAGAATGTCTGGCAATAACATTGGCAAGCTTTTCAGTGTCACCTCGTTCGGTGAATCTCATGGTCCGGCGATTGGATGTGTCATCGATGGGTGTCCACCGGGTTTGGAAATCACGACAGAGGAAATTCAACAGGAACTGGATCGGCGTAAACCGGGCACGTCGCGGCATGTGACGCAACGACGTGAATCCGATACCGTTGAGATTCTTTCTGGCGTATTTGAAGGTCAGACTACGGGAACGCCCATTGCGTTGTTGATTCGCAATGAAGATCAGCGCAGCAAGGATTACAGTAAAATCATGGAAGTATTTCGTCCCGGGCATGCAGATTATGCCTACTGGCAAAAATATGGCATACGCGATTATCGTGGGGGTGGCCGTTCTTCTGCAAGGGAGACGGCAGTCCGAGTAGCGGCCGGAGCCATAGCAAAAAAATGGCTGAAGGAAAAATTCGGTATTGTCATTCGCGGCTTCATGTCTCAACTGGGTCCACTATCCATTCCGTTCAAATGTTGGGAAGATATCGATCAAAATCCATTTTTTGCTGCGGATAACAGCTACACGGAACAACTGGAAAAATTCATGGATCAGTTGCGCAAATCGGGTGATTCGGTTGGCGCCAAGATCAGTGCGGTAGCTCAGGGTGTACCGGTAGGTTGGGGTGAGCCGGTTTATGATCGGCTGGATGCCGAGATCGCGTATGCCATGATGAGTATCAATGCCGTCAAAGGTGTAGAAATCGGCGCTGGTTTTGCCAGTGTGACGCAAAAAGGCACGGAGCATTCCGATGAAATGACGCCGGAAGGTTTTCTGAGCAATAATGCCGGCGGGATTTTGGGGGGCATTTCCACCGGTCAGGATATCACCGTCAATGTGGCGATCAAGCCGACTTCCAGTATTCGTCTGGGTCGTCAAACGATTGACAAACAAGGTAATCTAGCTATCGTTGAAACGCATGGCAGACATGACCCCTGTGTTGGCATTCGTGCCACACCTATCGTGGAAGCGATGCTGGCTCTGGTTCTAATGGATCATGCTTTACGGCATCGAGCACAAAACGCCGATGTCAACTGCCTGACTCCCAAGATTCCGGCCCAGGCTCATACTTCAACGACTGCGACCGAATCTGAGCGATCACGTATTTCCAAACAGGAAAATCCTGAACCCAAGGAAGACATTTAAGTTAATTCAGTACCGACAAAAGACAGTTTCGTCTTGACAAGATGGGTCAAATACACGATCATCGCCGCTCTTCAAAAGAGATTGTGATAATTGGCAAAGAAATCGCCGGCTTGGACGATTACAATTTTAATCACCAGAAAGCGATTTTGAGTTGAAAGTTCGAGCCCTGCAATTACCTTAGTCTGGTATAATTTCACGGCTTTTGGATAAGGTGTAAGCGATTAGATTGCACTTAGCGCCCGTAGCTCAGTTGGATAGAGTACTTGGCTACGAACCAAGGGGTCGTGGGTTCGAATCCTGCCGGGCGCGCCAACGAAGCGTCAATCAAAGCATTTAAAAAACTGCCCCTTATTCGGGGAATCTCTGAATGGCCAAGTAGCTCAGTCGGTAGAGCAGAGGACTGAAAATCCTTGTGTCGGTGGTTCGATTCCGCCCTTGGCCACCAAT
>JAAEXZ010000094.1 GCA_017879645.1 Nitrosomonas sp. | reverse complement strand
CGTAAATTCGCAATGGTTGCTTCAAATCTTAGTTTAGCTGCAAGCTGTCCAATTATAAGTGCTATCAATAGCATCAAAGCAAAAGTAAAAAAATACTGCACATCGGAGACTGCAAACGAAAATCGCGGTGGCACAAAGAAGAAATCGAACAGTAAAACTGACAATGCTGCCGCCCATGCACCGGCTCCCCGGCCAAGTCTAATCGAAATACCCACAACTGCTAGCAGAAACACCATGACAACATTGGATAAATCGAATATTTGCAGTAACCCTGCGGCAAATATTGCTGTTACTCCACAGATAATAGTGGCCCAAACATAATTCCACCATTTATTCCGGCTTTTAATTCGAGGAAGCTTTCCACTACTCACGACATACACGTCGATATCACGAGAAAATCGAAAAAGCGCATCAATAAATCGCGAACGCCGAAGTCGATACCAGCGACCATCCGTTGGGTGACCGACCACAAATTTATTCGCGTTCCGGCTTTGCGCATACGCAACCAATGTAGTAATCAAATCACTACCAGCAAGTGTTACGGTTTCTGCGCCTAGTTCTTCGGCCAATTTGAGATGATCAAGAATGTATTGTCGATCACCCTTGGAGAGACGTTGCAGTGCAGGTGTTTCAACGTATACCGCAAGCCAATCGGCTTTTAGCTCACTTGCTAGGCGAGCGGCACTTCTTACCAATTTGTCATTTGCTGGACCAGGGCCAATGCAGGCAATAATACGTTCGCGTGCTTGCCAAACATTAGCAATTGCATGATCAGTGCGATAAGCGCGCATTTGTATGTCAACGCGATCCGCTGTGCGTCTCAATGCAAGTTCGCGCAATGCAATTAAATTACCTTTGCGAAAAAAGTTTTTAGCAGCGTGCGCAACTTGCTCGGGTATATAGACCTTCCCTTCCCTGAGACGCTCTAATAATTCATCGGGCGGAAGATCAATCAGTGTCACATCATCAGCACTGTCGAAGAAGCGATCTGGCACAGTTTCCCTGATACGAATACCCGTAATACTTCCAACTACATCATTTAAGCTTTCAATGTGCTGAATGTTAAGTGTAGTGTAGACATCGATTCCATTTACCAAGAGTTCGTCAATATCCTGCCAGCGTTTTAGATGTCTCGAATCTTCTACATTGGTGTGCGCCAGTTCATCGACGATTATTAACTGCGGCGCTCGTTGCAATGCGGCATCTATATCAAACTCTGCAAGTGATTTTCCCCGGTAATCAACTTGACGTAATGGTAAGACCGGAAGCTTCTCAAGAAGCCTTGCGGTATCGCTTCGCCCGTGAGTTTCAACAATGCCGACAACGACGTCTATTCCTTCAGTAAGCCGCTGCTGTGCGGCACTAAGCATGGCATACGTCTTGCCTACACCAGCACAAGCGCCAATGAAGATTTTTAATTTTCCACGTTGTGCTGCAATTTCCTCACTTTTGATTTTTGCTAGCAGCTGATCCGGGTCGGGGCGCTCATCAGTCATTATTTCTGCAATGCATCTAAGGCTAAATTAAGGCGTAAAACATTAATTCGAGGATCACCAAGCACACCTAGCTGCGGCCCCTCGATCAACTGATCGATTAGTGATTTGATTATAGCCGCATCAATATTACGGGCTGCCGCCACTCGCTCAAGTTGGTAATATGCAGCGACAGGTGAGATATGAGGATCCAATCCGCTAGCGGATGTTGTAACTAAATCAGTTGGAATTTTCTCTTCTTTACCAGGGTGGTGCACTCGTAAATGTTTGATGCGATCACTCACTGCTTCAATTAATGCCGGGTTAGTTGGTCCCAAATTTGAGCCTCCTGAATTTGCTGCGTTATAGGGATTTGGCGAAGTTGCGGAGGGTCGCCCCCAAAAATAGTTGAGTCCGGAAAAATTCTGCCCAATAAGATCAGAGCCGATAATTTCGTCTCCTCGCTTAAGCAGACTACCGGAAGCCTGTTCTGGAAATACGATTTGGGCAATACCGGTAACGGCAAGCGGGTAAAGCAGACCCGTTACAATCGATATCAGGATAAATAGCATCAAGACGGGACGGATGAGTTTTTTCATTTTGATTCCTGGAATTAAACGAGATTTAACAGAATATCAATCAGTTTGATGCCGATAAATGGGACGAGCAAACCACCCAAACCATAAATCATCAAATTCTTGCGCAATAGCGCAGCCGCACCTAATGCTTGATATTTCACTCCCTTGAGAGCCAATGGAATTAGAAAAACGATAATTATCGCGTTAAAGATGACTGCCGCAAGAATTGCCGATTCAGGTGTGTTTAGATGCATGATATCGAGCATTTTTAACTGCGGATAAGTTGTGGCAAACGCTGCTGGAATGATTGCAAAATATTTGGCCACATCATTGGCGACCGAGAAGGTAGTCAGTGCCCCGCGTGTCATTAGCATTTGTTTTCCTGTTTCAACCACTTCGATCAACTTGGTTGGATTGGAATCAAGATCAACCATGTTACTGGCTTCTTTTGCAGCCTGCGTTCCAGAATTCATAGCAACTGCAACATCGGCTTGTGCCAGAGCTGGAGCATCATTGGTGCCATCACCTGTCATTGCAACCAGTCGTCCCTGTTCTTGGTACTCCCTGATCAGCCGGAGCTTGTCTTCGGGTTTGGCTTCCGCAAGAAAATCATCTACGCCCGCTTCAGCGGCAATCGCAGCAGCAGTCAGGCGGTTGTCCCCCGTGATCATTACCGTCTTGATACCCATTCTCCTCAATTCGCTAAAGCGATCTCTTATACCACCCTTAACGATATCTTTGAGCTCTACGACGCCAAGGACACGTGTGCCATCGGCAACGACCAAAGGCGTACTGCCACGGCGTGATACTTGATCAACTAAGGTTTCGACACTGTCAGGAAAAGTACCCCCCAAGTTTTCAATATAAGCACGCATCGTATCGGCTGCGCCTTTTCTGATCTTGCGATCACGAACATCCACACCGGACATGCGCATTTGAGCAGTGAATGGAATAAAAACAGCGTGTTGCAATTCTCTGCCGCGGAGTCCAAATTCTTGTTTTGCAAGCACGACGATAGATCGTCCTTCCGGAGTTTCATCAGCGAGTGAAGCAAGTTGCGCCGCATCAACTAATTCTTTAATCGGAATATAAGGCGCGGGCAAAAATGCGGATGCTTGACGATTGCCTAGTGTAATCGTCCCAGTTTTGTCGAGCAGTAGCACATCAACATCACCAGCGGCTTCCACTGCTCGCCCAGAAGTTGCAATTACATTCACTTGCATCATTCTGCTCATACCAGCTACACCAATAGCGGATAACAAGCCGCCAATTGTGGTGGGAATAAGGCAAACTAAAAGTGCGATCAGTACTGTAATGGATACCGGTGAGCCAGACCCGGCTGATGCAACGCTATAGATCGAGAATGGCAGAAGGGTTATGCATACGACTAAAAATATTAATGTAAGCGTAACCAGCAGTATAGTTAATGCAATCTCATTAGGCGTTTTTTTGCGCGTGGCGTTTTCCACCATTCCGATCATGCGATCAAGGAATGCTTCCCCAGGATTAGCGGTAACACGAACAACCAGCCAGTCCGACAGAATGCGCGTGCCGCCAGTGACTGCTGAGAAATCGCCGCCCGATTCGCGGATGACGGGAGCAGATTCACCCGTGATAGCAGACTCATCGACAGAAGCAACGCCCTCTATGACTTCTCCGTCCGCTGGAATGAAATCACCTGCTTCGATAAGCACAATATCTCCTTTTCGTAGTGAAAGGGAATCCATAGCGGTAATTACTGCATCACGTCTCGGTTCAGCTAGTTTTTTTGCAATTATATTCTTTCTGCTGGTACGTAAAGCCGCCGCTTGAGCCTTACCTCGACCTTCAGCAAGCGCTTCAGCAAAGTTGGCAAATAACACAGTAAACCAGAGCCATGCGGCTATGGTAAGAATAAAGCCTGCCGGTGCTTCTCCATCACTGGAGAGAGCGTCGATACCCAGCATGGTCGTGATAACACTGCCGATCCACACGACAAACATGACCGGATTGCGCCATTGCGCTTGGGGAGCAAGCTTCTTGAATGCATTAATCAGCGCCGGTTTTATCAAAACCGGATCAAATAAAGGAAGAGCGTGCGTTTTTTTCATGATAAACGTGCCTTACTGTTGGCGAGCGAATAATTGCAAGTGCTCTATAATGGGACCCAGTGCTAAAGCTGGGATATAGTTAAGCGCTCCAATAATGATGACTGTGCTGATAAGCAATAGAACGAATAGTGGCCCATGTGTCGGTAATGTTCCACTGGTGACCGTAAGTTTAGGCTTGGCAGCCAATTTGCCCGCTATAGCCAGTATGGGAATAATGACACCGAATCGTCCTATCCACATCGCGATAGCAAGCGAGATGTTATAAAAAGGAGTATTTGCAGAAAGACCTGCAAATGCTGATCCATTATTGTTCCCAGCTGAAGTGAAGGCATACAAAACTTCGGAAAGTCCATGTGCGCCTGGATTGGTCATTCCCGCTTTGCCGATTTCGATAATGACGGCAATGGCAGCACCACTAAGTACGACAAAGGGTACGATTAAGATTGCAATCGAGATCATTTTCATTTCGAAAATACTGATTTTTTTGCCCAAGTATTCGGGGGTGCGACCGATCATCAAACCAGACAAAAAGACAGCAAGCATAGCGAAAATGAGCATCCCATATAAGCCGGAGCCAACACCGCCAAATACAACTTCGCCCAGCATCATCAGCCCCAAAGGAATCAAGCCGCCTAATGGTAGAAAACTGTCATGCATGGAATTTACCGCCCCGCAAGATGCCGCAGTCGTAACTGCTGCAAACAATGCGGACGAGATGATTCCAAATCGAATTTCTTTGCCTTCCAGGTTTCCCACGGAATCGTCAACTCCCAGCTGTGCAATTAGAGGGTTTGATTGGGATTCCGACCATATTGCCGCACTTACCATTACAATGAATAATGCAGACATTGCAATAAGAATTGTCCAGCCTTGCCGGGCATCTCCAACCATTTGACCAAAGGCAAAGCAGAGTGCGGCCGGGATTAAAAAAATGCTGATCATTTCCAGAAAGTTGGTCAATGGTGTTGGGTTTTCGAAAGGATGCGCTGAATTTGCATTAAAGAAACCACCGCCATTGGTTCCAAGCAGTTTAATTGCTTCCTGAGATGCAACAGGCCCCATTGCAATCAATTGCTTATCTGATTTGACTGTTTTCATGATCAAACTTCCTTGATCATCCATCAGAAGTTGGTTGTCGTGATCTTTCTTCGACTCAACATATTCAACCGGTTCCATCAGCTTGACATCTTGGTAAGCACTGAAATTCTGAATAACTCCCTGATTTACTAAAGCTACAGAAAAAATGAAAGATAGCGGCAACAGGACATAAAATACGGAACGAAACAGATCAAGCCAGACATTTCCAATTCCGCTGGCATTTTTGCGGATAAATCCGCGAATCAGTGCGATGACTACAGCTATCCCTGTTGCTGCCGACGCAAAATTCTGTACGGTTAACGCGAGCATCTGTGTTAGATAACTCATTGTCGATTCACCGCCATAACCTTGCCAGTTGGTATTAGTGACAAAGGATACCGCCGTATTTAAAGCCGAATCCGGTGAAATTGCTCCCAATGCTTGCGGATTTAACGGCAATCCTCCTTGCAAGCACTGCAAACTATATACAACAACTACGCCTAGCAGATTAAATAAAACCAAAGCTATCGCATAATGTTGCCATGGCATATCTTCTTCAGGGTTAGTACCGATGAAGCGGCAGAATCTGTGTTCAAAATTGTGCAACCAGGCAAAGCGGTTGGCTTGACGATCATCAAATACATTCACTAGATAATGACCTAATGGCCATGCAATGGAGAATAAGACAATGATAAACAAGCCAACCTGAATCCAAGGCGATGTATTCATGAGATTTCCTCAGGATTAAACAATGCATATAGCAGATAGAGAAACACAAAAATTGCTAGAACTGCGATTAACCATTCGATCCAATTCATTTTTCCCTCATTGGGTAGAAATTAACAATCAACTCGATAATTGATACTAAAACTAAAAAGGAAATGATGCTACATGAATAATTATTACTATTCATATGGTTAATGAAATAACTGTTTTTCTATACTATTTTTGCAGTATGAATAATTATGTGTAAAATTAGAATTTAAATGCACAGACTAAGTGTAAAAATAATGTTAAAAATTCCTTCAACCAGACTATCTGCCCACAAGCAACGTACAGTTATTAACAGAACTCGAACTCCAAGGCGGCTGCGCCGCTCAGTTATTTCTGTATCAACTATAATTTTCTGAATCTGCCAACTATGCAATCGTGTCGTTAGCTGGATCGAATCTGTTTCTACACCACAGATTTTCTTACCGATAGGATCACCGTACTTACCCCGTTCTTTTGAATCGATTTTCATCAGTTTGATGGGGCTGTCTTTGCGTTTGGAAGTCACACCGCCCATCAGTTGGATAAACTGCCACCAGTGACCCTGATCGGCTGCTTGTCTTGCTTGTTCCAGAATCCCTTCAGGCGCATCATCAATTCTTCTAAGCTCCCGCCAAATGCTGACCGGTGCACCACCAATCTGCTGGAATTGTCGGATGCTCCAGGTCGATGCCCAGGCTTCGACTCGTTCAGCGGCTTCCTGTATCGGGCTGCCATCGATATCCTGCTCAAGGCCGTGGCCATCGATGTTTTTTGAAATGTATTTGGCGATGTAACCTACTGCTGATCCCTTACTTTTATCAATGGGAATTGATTTGAAGCGATGTCGTTGTGCGCCGGATTCGTCGCCATCGGTTTGCAGGGCATAATGTCGCATGATTGCTCTGACACGTTCAGTTTGTCCGGGCGACATAAATAGCAATAAGTGCCAATGCGGCGTGCCGTCATGTTGCGGTTCGGTAATACGAAAACCGTACACAGGAAGATTGTCGCGTTTAAGTTTGGCGCGGATTCGTGACCAGACTTTATTTAAGTGCTTTTGCACTTGCTTTGGCGTCGTGCCATCGTACTTGGCATTACGTTCGCCGCTGCCTGAGTGCCGGGCATGCATTCGGGACGGGCAAGTGATGGTATAGAATTGGCCAACATGACTCAATTCATTGGCGATGTATTCAAAACCGGAAATACGCACCATCAATTCGCTGCGTCGGATGTACGGATTGGCTAACCCAAGCTCGGATAGATCCCTTAATGTAAAGCTCTGGCCGAGTTCATTGGTTGCCAGTAGCCCATTAAGAACGCGGGGCGAGTACGTTTCTTTTGTTCTCTGCGCCTTGTCAGTGTTTCATCGCTGACATAGCGGCCGGAGCGCTGATACACCACCCCTATGCGAATCGCATCTTGTTCCAGTTTCTGTGCGTGAATCTTGCGCAGCCGTTGCAGCCACCAGATTTCATCGGTCAGACGGGTATAAATACCGGTAGTTGTAATATTTGGATCTTCAAACAATGACAAGTCGACTTCATACTTTCGCGCTCGTTGCAGCATACGGGAAGCAACATACTCCAGATTCCGGTAACTCTTGAAACCCCATTATCAGTCAAATTGATCATCGCATTAAACACAAAACCTGTTTCAGCAATTTTTGATGCAATGGTTCCTGCTATTTCGGTGATATTTTGATCCGTTAACATTCTATTGGTCACGGTAAGCTTCCTATCTGTTGTTGAATTTTGTCCGCTTCTTGGCGAAGATAATGAATAAATAAATCAATAAGGAAAATTAACCCTCCCACGATACTGAAATCGTTATAAATTTTTCCCCATTTGCTATCTTCTGTCCTGTTCCCGATTTTTTTGATAAGAAAACCCTCTATTTTTAAAATAATGCCATCCTTCAAAAAGAAGAACTTATTAATGTATGAAGATATAACCACAAAAATAACAAACAAATAATTCCAAGGATAATCAATCATATAGAATGCATTTCTTCCAATTATCGATAAGATACTTTTTTATTGAAACAGGTAAGCTATTAAAAGCATTAGCTCCTAATGACAACCTCAGCAAATTTAGTTGCATACGCTTCTTTTCCAGCAGTTTGATACCAGTGCATACGAACAAACGTATTCATCTCTTGACCTAACATTCCGGCACTCGGTATTCCAGTAACCACCGCGGCGTTGTCGGCGTATCGATCTCCTCGGAAAGACAGTACTTGCCATGCTTCGCCCGTACGTCCTTGGTTATTTAGGTCTCTTATTACTTGTATGTCTGCTTGCGTCAGATCATGGTTAAGCATGGTTTAATACACTCCTTTAAGGTTGCTCAAATGATGCAAATAATTCTTGAACAAGGTTTTCAATCTTGAGAAATTCAGCTTTGTACTTATTTAAAAATGCCACGTATAACGCTAAGTCTTTATACCTTGAATACATCTGACACGATGGAGAGAAACCCTCAGTAGGTTCTTCTTTATCGCAGCTTAGATAGATAACACCTTCTTGATAAAAATAGTCATCCCTATCCCATCCCTTTCTATCAAACTTAATGACATCGGCACTATCAAATTCCTCTGGAACAACGCCTCCACCTGGATCTTTTTGAAAAGCAAGAAAAAGAGGGTTATGCTTTTTACCATTTAGTGGCAGTGGCTCTCTATCTATGCCGATGCTGATTGTTAGTTTATTGCCGCGCCCCGGTTTGTCATTCGAACGATCTACAGGCTTCATGTCGGGATAGGTCGCATAAACATAAAAATAATTACCATCTCGATAAACTTTCTTGAACTTTG
>JAAEXZ010000093.1 GCA_017879645.1 Nitrosomonas sp. | reverse complement strand
AGCTCGTCCAGGGCGTGCGGTTGATTCAAGTGATTTCGCAGGTATTCCAGCAGCGTGTTGATCCGGGTGTCCTGCGTCGAAATGGGAACGGGCCGTTCGATGAATTGCGCCTGACCGCCGTCCCGGTAAGGCGGAATCACCATGCGCCGGGCCAGTTTGTTGGCAATCACACTGCCGTAACGTTGCCGCACCAGATACAAACAACAGTCGATACCGGCGGCGGTTCCTGCAGAGGTAATCAAACGGTCATCGTCGACATACAATGCGTTGCTGTCCAGTTTCACATCGGGAAAGCGGTGCATGAAATCCTGCTCGAATTCCCAGTGCGTCGAGGCCTTGCGGTTCTTCAGCAACCCAGCATGCGCCAGCACATACGTGCCCAGACACAATCCGACGATTTGGCTGCCGCGCGCGTAAGCCGTCGCCAAAGCATCCAGCAAGGACTGCTCGGGCCTTTCGGCTGGATCGCGCCAGGAGGGCACGATGATGATATCGGCGTGCGCCAATTCGTCCGCGTCGAGCGTCGATTCAACCGTCAATCCTTCGCCGGAGCGCAGTTTGCCGGATTCATATCCATAGATTCTGAGATCGAATAATTTCCGGTCGTGCAGCAGATCGCCAAAAATGATGCACGGTACCGACAAGTGAAAAGGACTGAAATGGTTGAAAGCAATCACTGCGACTAACGGAGTGGACATAATGAAATCCCGTGAAAGAGTCGGTTTTTTTACGTTCAATGATGATCGCATGGCAATGCTCGTGAACAATCAGACAATATTTCAAGTTGAACGATCTGGCAACATAGATTCACGCTGGCTTCAGTCTTGACTCAAAAAGTATAGGACTCGCCGTCTTCGGGGACCAATACTCGCTGCGTCATGGCCTTCTCGCGCAAAAACTCGTGCAGTTCCTTTCGGGTGAGGGTAGCGTGATTCACCGCTTCCATGTGGCTGGCGATAATCGTAGCGTCAGGCGCGGCTTTGTAAACCTCATGAATATCCTGCTTGCCCATGATGATCGATTCGTTGCCGATGACCTGGGCATCGCAGCTATTCAGCACGACGATATCCGGGCGGTATTTGTTCAGATTATCCTCCACCGCTTGGCACCAGACGGTGTCTCCGGCGATATAAAATGTTTTTTCATCCGGATGTTTGAGCACGACACCACTGACTTCTCCGAGCAATGCTTTCATGTCCTCCAGCACCTTGGGTCTGCCATGCTGCCCCGGCGTTCTGATCAGCGTTATGCCTTCATAATCGTTAGTTTCATCCAGTAGCCGAACGTTACTAAACCCTACTGACCTTACCACCCGTGCATCTTTTTCGTGCTGCACAAAAAACGGTATGTCCTTGCGGATAGCCTGCCGGGCTACCTCGTCCCAGTGATCCGGATGATCGTGCGTCAGAATGACTGCGTCCACATCGACAATTTCGCTGACCGGCATCGGCAGGTCAGCCGTGGGATTGCGAATGTGATCATTGATTGTACCGCCGAATCCTGGTATCGCCCCTTTTCCTACCAACCAGGGGTCGATCAGGAATTTCTTGCCGGCATAATTAATTTTCAACGTTGCGTTGCGGATTTGTGTGAATTGCATGACGAATACTCCTTTTCTATAACGAATGAAAATATTATGAGCAAACGGCTGGAAAATGGCAGTGTCCCGCGGGACATTTCGCATGCGATCCGGGCCAAAAATTAAATAGCGCGATAGCGCGCTGTATCCCATGTTTCGTCCCCGAATCAAGCATCGATTGCAAATCCGGCATAGCGGATCGGAGTTGATGAGGTAGAATATCGGCATTACGTTTTTCAAAGCGGCCCCAAAGATGTTACGCAAAATCTTCATAGCCAACCGCGGCGAAATCGCCGTCCGCATCATTCGCGCCTGTGCCGAAATGGGTATCCGTTCGGTGGCGATCTATTCCGAAGCCGATCGTTTCGCGCTGCATATCAAGAAAGCCGATGAGTCGTACTGCATAGGCAGCGAACCCATGGCCTGCTACCTGAACATTCATGCACTGGTGGATCTGGCGCTGGCAACGGGCTGCGACGCAATACACCCCGGTTATGGCTTCCTGTCCGAGAATGCCCAATTCGCCCGCGCCTGCAAGGAACGCGGACTGATTTTCATCGGCCCCGAACCCAGCGTGATTCATCGCATGGGTGACAAAACCGAAGCACGCAATGCGATGATCGCCGCCGGGATTCCGGTGACGCCCGGTTCCGATGGTAATCTGCATTCGGTCGAAGAGGCGCTCGCGGTCGCCGAGAAAATAGGTTATCCAGTCATGCTGAAAGCCACTTCCGGTGGGGGTGGACGCGGCATTCGCCGCTGCGATTATGCGGAAGAACTGAAGCGCAATTATACCCGGGTCATTTCCGAAGCAACCAAGGCTTTTGGCAGCGCCAATGTGTTTCTGGAAAAATGCATCGTCAATCCGCGGCATATCGAGGTACAGATTCTGGCCGATCACCACGGCAATGTCATTCATCTGTACGAACGCGATTGCTCGATCCAGCGCCGTAATCAGAAACTGATCGAAATCGCGCCCTCGCCGCAACTCGATGAAGCACAGCGCCAGTACATCGGCGGTCTGGCCGTCATCGCGGCCAAATCGGTCGGTTACACCAATGCCGGAACGGTCGAGTTTCTGCTCGATGACAATGGCCGGTTCTACTTCATGGAAATGAATACGCGCGTACAGGTCGAGCACACCATTACCGAAACCATCACGGGCGTCGACATTGTCGAGGAGCAGATCCGGGTTGCTGCCGGCCTACCGCTGCGTTTTCGCCAGGACGAGATCGTGCGGCGCGGCTATGCCATGCAGTTCCGCGTCAATGCCGAAGACCCAAAAAACAATTTCCTGCCGAGTTTCGGTCGCATTTCACGCTACTACGCTCCGGGTGGACCGGGTGTACGTACCGACACCGCAATCTACACCGGTTACGAAATTCCGCCGTTTTACGATTCCATGGTGGCCAAGGTCATCGTCAGTGCACTGACTTGGGAAGATGTCATCAAGCGCGGCGAGCGCACATTGCGCGACATGGGTCTGTTTGGCATCAAGACGACGATTCCGTATTACCTGAAGATTCTGAAGCACCCGCAGTTTCGTACCGGCAAATTCAATACCGGCTTTGTCGAACAGAATCCAAACCTGGTCCATTACTCCGATAAACCCCGTCCGGAAGTGCTGGCGAGCGTAATTGCCGCGGTGGTCGCATCGCATACCGGGCTCTAGGTCGTTCCCAAAAAGGTTGCGGGCGATGGTCAGGCAAGGCAAAATCCTGTCAGGAAACGCAGTTTAACTGCAACAACCAAGCATTTTGAACCGGATTCCAACGTAGCGCAGTCGAGTGTGACAAGCTTCTCGATGCTTCCCGGACTGCACTGCGCATGAGTCATGCACAAGGAAAATCCATGCAAAAAGTACATATCACCGATGTCATCCTCCGAGATGCCCATCAATCGCTGATCGCCACCCGGATGCGCACCGAAGACATGCTACCGGCATGCTCGATGCTCGACAGCATCGGCTACTGGTCGCTGGAATGCTGGGGAGGTGCAACATTTGACGCCTGCTTGCGCTTTCTGAAAGAAGATCCGTGGGAGCGACTGGGCAAGCTCAAGACCGCCTTGCCGAAAACACCGCTGCAAATGCTGCTGCGCGGGCAAAACCTGCTCGGTTACCGGCATTATTCCGACGATGTCGTGCGCGCATTCGTCAAACGCGCTGCGGCCAACGGCATGGATGTATTCCGCATTTTCGATGCACTTAATGACGTGCGCAACCTCAAAACCGCCATCGAAGCAACGAAGGAAGCGGGCAAGCACGCACAGGGCACGATCTGTTACACCACCAGCCCGGCTCACGACATCCACAGCTTCATCACGCTCGCCAAGGATCTGGCGGAACTGGGATGCGATTCCATCGCCATCAAAGACATGGCCGGTCTACTGACGCCGTATGCCACCAGCAAACTCGTCAAGGCACTGCAAGATGAAATCGAACTGCCGATTCACCTGCATTCGCACGCCACTTCCGGCTTGGCTGAAATGTGCCAGTTGAAAGCCATTGAAGCCGGCTGCCGTCATATCGACACCGCCTTGTCGTCGTGGTCGGGCGGCACCAGTCATCCACCAACCGAAAGCCTGGTCATGGCCCTGCAAGACACCAAGCACGACACCGGTCTGGATTTGCAGAAACTACAGGAAGTCAACGATTATTTCGCGCAAGTTCGCAAGAAATACCACCGTTTCGAAAGCGAATTCACCGGCGTTGACACTCGCGTGCACGTCTTTCAGGTTCCGGGCGGCATGATCTCGAATCTGGCCAATCAATTACAGGAACGCCAGGCGCTGGATCGCATCAATGAGGTGTATGCGGAGATTCCGCGCGTGCGCAAGGATCTGGGTTATCCGCCGCTGGTGACACCGACATCGCAAATCGTCGGCACGCAGGCGGTGCTGAACGTGCTGACCGGCAAACGCTACGAAACCATCACCAATGAAGTGAAACGTTATCTGCAAGGCGGTTACGGCAAGGCGCCGGCGCCGATCGACATTAATCTGCAAAAATGCGCCATCGGCAAGGAGGACATCATCGACTGCCGACCTGCCGACCTGCTGAAACCGGAATTCGACAACCTGCGCCAGGAAATCGGCCATTTGGCACTGAACGATGAAGACGTGCTGAGTTACGCCATGTTCCCGGAAATCGGCAAGCAATTTCTGGAAATGCGCTCATCCGGCCATCTGGTCCCGGAACCGCTCGAAATCGCAGCAGCGGGTGGCAACGGCGTACAGAAGGCACCGACCGAATTCAACGTGGCGCTGCACGGCGAGTCATACCACATCAAGGTTACCGGCACCAGTCCAAAAAATCAGTCACTGCGGCATTTTTACTTCATGGTCGATGGCATGCCAGAAGAAATCGTCGTCGAAACGCTCGATGAAATCGTGCTCGACGGCGGCACCCTGGGCGCCGTCAAAAGCACCATCGGCAGCAAGCGCCGCCGCCCCACCGCCGACGGCGATGTGGTTGTCAGCATGCCGTGCAACATTCTCGACGTACTCGTCAAGCTCGACCAGAAAGTCAGCGCCGGGCAACCGTTGCTGATCACCGAAGCGATGAAAATGGAAACCGAAATCTCCGCCCCGATCAGCGGCATCGTCAAGGCCATACACGTCGTCAAGGGTGAATCGGTCAATCCGAATGAAGTGTTGATTGAGATTGGTATAGGGTGATAACCAGCATTTATCTTTACTATTGCCATGTATCAGATTGGCATCATGCCGAAACGTGCTTTTTTTCATGATCAACAATAATGGCTACATTACTCGAATATTTTGATCAACACTTCCCGGATTGCTTGAAGCTAGAACTAGAAATCCCAATAAGAGAAGAACTAGTTAGATGCAATTTTTATTACGATACAAGACTACTAACAATATTTATTGCACTTTATATTCAACAAAATAACAAAGAACTAAGTTTTTTTGAAGAATTACTTAATCAACTAAAGCATCGCGAATTTAGCGTAAGTGAAGGAGCTTCATTCAAACTTCCTGATGCTAGAACTGTACAAGGTAATTTTAAACTTAAAAATGATTCATTGGTGGAAGTAGAGTTTCAGTATTTTGGTGAAAATGAATGGTTTAATACTTCTTACCATTTTTACAATTCGGGAAGAATTTTTATTTACTCCGAAACAAATTTAACCAGCAAAAATGTAAATATATTAAAAGAACAAGCGAAGAAAGATAACTTTAACATCCAATTTAGATCTGAAAAATTTAGAAAAACCTTAAGTATGGAAGAAAAACCCTATGCTTTTATTTGTCATGATTCAAATGACAAAAATATTGCAAAGATTGTTGCTTCAAATCTGAGTAAGAAATTATGTCCTGTTTGGTATGATGAATTTTCTTTGAAAGTAGGCGACAACTTAAGAAATAGTATAGAAAAAGGACTAAAAGAATGTAGTAAATGTGTGATCATTTTGAGTCCGAAATTTATTTCCAACACCGGCTGGACAAAGAAAGAATTTGATTCAATCTTTACGAGGGAAATATTGGAAAATAAAACCCTAGTTTTACCAATTTGGTACAACGTAACTAAAAATGATGTTTATGATTATTGTCCTAGTTTATTGAATATAAGAGGGATAGATTATATTCAATTAGGGGAGAAAGAGGTTTGCCGCCAACTATTTGATGCAATCACTCACCAGATTTAATTCTAGCTCTCAGTTTCTCATCCTTGGCATAAACCTAAAATTCATGACACACGTTTATATACACACGTTTGGAAAAAGCTTCTACCAAACTACGACCGTGCGGTAATCAACAACCGCAAGTCGGCATTAAAAGCGAATCTCTTACTTTTCCCAAGAAGTAGAATCTGATCCTTTAAATACATTGCCATAACAATGTGCAATATTTAATGTTCTTGCAGCATTTTCATGATGAGAAAGCTGTTACCAATATACAAATAATCAGAATCGCCAGGTTACTTTGCCAAAAACGCCGCGCTGAATTTGCACGGACATGGTTTGGATCAGTTCGGGTGCAAATTCCTGGTGATGGGATTGTAATAAATTCTGCCCGACTACGGACACTTCCATTTTGGGCACCGGTTTCCACGACAAACGCAGATCGAGCACCTGGTTTCGTAATTGGCATAACCTCAAGATGTGATATGGCGGGATGTTCGCCAAGCAACCATCCCGCCACAATGGGTAGTACGAGTAAATTGCTATTTGATCAGCTCATAGTGATAGACTTTGCCGCATTCTTGCCCAGCGTTGCAGTTATCTCGGCGCGCGGCGACCAGCATGTTCAGTCCGGCTTCATCGAGTGAAATCACCGCGCCAACCCGGTCAAACAGATAAGCCGCGCCGCATCTATCCGAATTGGCGGCACACTTCGTCAGTTGCGCGCCGACGATCGCGCGATTGCCATCGGCTGACAACGACACTGACGAACCGAACATGTCACCGGTCGTCACGCTTGGCGCAGTGAGTATTTTTCCAGCACCCATTGATTGCCCTGTTTTTTATAAACCAGCAGATCCGCGCAGGAATAGAAATAATGAACGGGAATGAATCCGCCGATGTAGACCACCATTATCCCTGAAGCGCCCACGACGGCTGTGCTGCCGTCTTTAGAAAGAGAAACCGACCAACCCCATTGCTGTTACAGTGCCAGATTGCTCGGTTTGACCAGTTTTTGCGCCTGCACCCATCCTCCCGTTGCGTTGCGCTTGAAAATATAGGCGGCATTCGTATCCGAACCGATGATGGCCGTGTTGCCATCGCCTGAAATGGCTACCGAGCGACCAAGCCCTCCGAATGCAGATGCATCGCTGTGGCGGCGAGCGTCACTTTTTTAGTCATATAAGGAGCAGCAAATACACTGATCGAAGTCGTCAAAAAAACAACCCAGAATGATCTTGCTGCACCATTGCAGCAGTACATTGACTGTTTTAATTGGAATCATGAATCCTCCTTTATCAAATGATGCGATTCAGGAACAGTACCGCTCCTGAAGGTAGCCTCCCTTAACGATCCTGAAGTCGTTCAATATCAACGACTCTGCAGGAAAAAGGGCCATGATCAAAAGTAGGATAAAGAGAAATTTCTTGTAAGTCTAATTTACTTTTAGGTTGGGCAATCGAACATCTTGAGCATAGGTCCAACACCGTTTGACGGAACGCAACAGTTACCAGAATCTCCTGAGAGCTTCAGTATGAATTTATCGCTCGTATGCCAACACTGGCGCCAGCCAGCGCTCGGCTTCTTCCAGAGTCCAGCCTTTACGCTTGGCGTAATCTTCGACTTGATCCTTGCCGATTTTTCCCACCGCGAAAAAAGACGAGTCCGGATGCGAGAAATAAAACCCTGACACTGCGGCTGTTGGCACCATGGCGAACGATTCGGTAATGACGATGCCAGCATTCTCGGTGGCATTCAGCGTCGCAAACAACGGACCTTTTTCGGTGTGATCCGGGCACGCGGGATAACCCGGCGCAGGACGGATACCACTGTATTCCTCGTTGATCAATTGCTCGTTGCTCAAGGTCTCATCCTTGGCGTAACCCCAGAATTCACGGCGCACGCGCATGTGCATGTGTTCGGCAAAGGCTTCCGCCAGGCGGTCGGCCAGCGCTTTCAGCACGATTGCGCTGTAATCGTCGTTGACTGCCTCGAATGCCTTGATGCGATCGTCGATACCAAAACCGGCGCCGACCGCAAACAAACCGATGGTATCGGCAATACCAGTGTCTTTCGGCGCAATGTAATCCGCCAGGCAGCGATTGGGCTTGCCGCCCGGTTTCTGATCCTGCTGTCGCAGGCAGTGGTACACCATGGCGATCTTGCTGCGCGTGGCATCGGTATAGATTTCGATATCATCACCAACCGCATTCGCCGGGAAAAGACCGATCACCGCATTGGCGCTAAGCCATTTCTGCTCGACGATTTTCTTCATCATGGCTTGCGCATCCTTGAACAGTTGGCTGGCGGTCTCACCGACCACTTCATCGGTCAGGATATCGGGGTAGCGCCCTGCCAGTTCCCAGGCCTGGAAGAACGGTGTCCAGTCGATGAATGGCACGATCTTATCGAG
>JAAEXZ010000092.1 GCA_017879645.1 Nitrosomonas sp. | reverse complement strand
AATAGCGTCAACGTCGAAACGCCAGCCGTTCCCAACAAAACCGACCAGGTGGACATCAATGTCAAGGTCGAGGAAAGACCCACCGGCTCGGTCATGTTTGGTGCAGGTTACTCCAACAATCAGGGCATCATCCTGAATGCATCGGTTTCCCAGAATAATATTTTTGGTACCGGAAACTTTTTCAGTCTTGACGTCAATCGGGGTTCGATCAACGAAACCTATTCGGCATCCTTCACCAATCCCTATTTCACGGTGAACGGCGTCAGTCTGGGATTCGATGTATACAAACGTATCCTTGACACAAACAAGCTGCGAACTGTCGCCCAATTCAAATCAGACACGACGGGAGTGGGAATACGTCTTGGTATCCCCATTGCGGAAGGCGATATTGTCTCGCTGGGTATTGCTGCAGAAAATACCGCGCTGGATCTTTCCCAAACCAGCCCGAAACGCTACATTGATTTTGTCGATAAATTTGGTGAATCAACCAACAACTTCCCTGTTTCCCTGAGTTGGGCACGAGACCGTCGCGATAGCGCCATCTGGCCCACCTCCGGAACCACACATCGTTTGTTTGGTGAGATCAGCATTCCGGGAGGCGATCTCAATTATTACAAAGTCAGTTATCAACAAAAATGGTACTTTCCCATTACCGACTACTTCACATTGATGTTGAATGGTGAAGTCGGTTATGGCGACGGCTATAGTGGTAATGCATTACCGTTCTTCAAGAATTTCTTTGCGGGGGGTAACAATTCCGTTCGCGGCTATAATCTGAATTCGCTCGGCCCACGAGACGATACACTGATTGATAATAATAGCTCGAATGTTTCCAGTACAAGTAGAGCATTTCTCGCCGTAGGAGCGAGTAAACGCGTTGTGGGTAACGTTGAACTGATGTTTCCGGTGCCATTCATGAAAGATGACCGCTCGTTACGGTTAAGCCTGTTTCTCGATGGTGGCACGACGTTCAACAAGTTTCATGACATTACAGTCCGTGATAATCAAGGCAGAATTACTTTACAGGATGGTTTGGGCAATTTGATGCGTTATTCAGCCGGATTTGCAGTCACTTGGGTTTCACCCATGGGACCGTTAAAAGTCAGCGTGGCCCAACCCCTGAATGATCAACCCACAGACAGCCTGCAACGTTTCCAGTTCATGTTCGGACAACAATTCTAAACTCAATCGGGATGCATCAAGTGAGCATATTGAAACATTTGGATCAATGGCAGTTTCACATGATCAGCGCACTGATTGCCGCCGCTACTGCCGGTGTCATCGGCAGCGGCATCGCCAGTGACATCAAGATTGGCGTCGTCAATACCGAGAAAATTTTGCGCGAATCCCATCCTGCCATACAGGCACAAAAGAAAATCGAGCAGGAATTCATACCGCGCGATGAAGAAATCAAGAAAATGGCTGCTCAAGCCAAGACTCTCCAGGACAGACTGGAGAAAAGCGGTCTTACCATTGAAGATAATGAGCGACGCAACCTGGAGAGAAATCTCGCCAATCTGAGTCGGGAGTATCAACGCGCACAGCGGCAAATGCGTGAAGACCTGAGCGTCAGACAAAACGAGGAATACAATATCATTCTGGATCGCACAAACCGTGTCATCAGCAAAATTGCCGAACTGGAGAAATACGACCTGATATTGCAACTTCAGGATTCGGTCTATCGCAGTCAGCGGATCGACATAACCGACAAGGTCATTAAAGTGCTGGAAAGCGAATAAAAAAATCCTTGAACAGCACGATTAGCCACGACACAACCGACACAGAATCAAAAGGAATTCCACCAATGAGTACCATGAATATTCATGAAATTTTGAAATATCTTCCACATCGCTATCCTCTATTGCTGGTGGACAAAGTATTGTCATTCGAAGCCGGTAAAGACATCGTGGCCATGAAAAATGTCTCGATCAACGAGCCTTTCTTTGTCGGTCATTTTCCGCACCATCCCGTCATGCCGGGCGTGCTGATCGTGGAAGCACTGGCACAGGCAGCCGCAATTCTGACCCTTAGAACTGAAAATACAGTCAACAAGGAAGATACGGTGTACTATTTTGTAGGAATCGATGGCGTACGCTTCAAGAAGCCCGTCATGCCCGGCGATCAATTAATTCTAAAGGTAGAAATCGAACGCCAGATCAAAGGATTATGGAAGTATTCCGCACGCGCCGAAGTCGATGATCAACTGGTCACAGAGGCCAAACTGATGTGTACGGCCAGAGCCGTCTAAGTCATCGAAAACTCTTGTCCGGTGCCCGCCTCTCCGATAACAGGAATGAAATGTGAATCCGATAGCTTTCTGACCTGTGGAGTCGATGAAGCCGGACGTGGACCTTTGGCCGGTCCGGTGTTTGCTGCCTGCGTCGTATTGGATAACAATCGGGCGATTACAGGATTGGCCGATTCCAAAAAATTGAGCGAAAAGAAACGCACCGAATTGGCCATTGAAATCAAGCAGCGCGCAAAGGCTTGGGCTATTGCCTTTGCTTCGGTTGCAGAAATCGATACCTTGAACATCCTGCAAGCCAGTTTGCTGGCGATGAAACGTGCTGTGGAAAGCTTACCGTTTACCCCTCATCTGGCGCTAATCGACGGTAACCAGAATCCGCAATTGATTTGCCCGGTTCGCACCATCATTCACGGCGATAGTTTGATCGACTCGATTTCCGCTGCCTCCATCCTAGCCAAAACGGCACGTGACGCCGAAATGATGCGATTGCATCAGCTTTTTCCCTGTTATGGATTCGATCGGCACAAAGGCTATCCCACACAAACCCATTTTTTAAAATTGAAACAGCATGGTCCTTGTGAAGTCCATAGAAAAAGCTTTAAGCCAGTAAAAGCATGCTTCTCTGAGCATAGAAAAAAATCATCAAGACAGACTGAACTGGATGGATTTTATCGATGAAATCGCATCCCTTACCTTTAGCCAAGTTTGTACACTTTATTCCCATTGCTACATGGCAATTCTCAAGGATACCCCGGGAATAATTTATTTAGATCAATGGTGAAATTTCATTTTGCGTATAATGACAATTTTTTTGGTAATACTAGAAAAAGTGATAGAAATCACGCTCGATCTGCACTCTGATACACTCAACAAGGAAAAGTTTGAAAATGCGCATTGAAAAAGATACTGTGGTCTCCCTGAACTATGAATTGACCGATGCCTCAGGCAAAGAGCTGGAGAAAACAGATTCACCGATTAGTTACTTGCACGGCGGCTATGGCGGGATTTTTCCGCTGGTCGAAGAAGAATTGCATGAAAAGGAAATCGGCTACTCTTGCACGGTCACGATGGAACCCGAAGATACTTTTGGTGAATATGATGCCGAGTTGATTCGTGTCGAGCCCCGCGGCGCCTTTCCAGAAAATGTAACCGTCGGTATGCATTTCGAAGGTGGCGCGGAAGGCACGGACGACTTCATTATCTATAAAGTCACGGACGTAACCGACGATACTGTCATCGTCGACGGCAATCATCCTTTTGCTGGCATGACGCTGAATTTCACCTGCACGGTAACCGACGTTCGCCCTGCCACCGTTGATGAAATTTCGCATGAACATGTACATGGCGCACACGGTCATCACGATCATTGAGCGGTTGCAGCTAGCCTTCTTCATCTTTCCCGGTTGATTCGAGCACCTGCTTCAGCCTGTACAACTGTTCAAGTGCCTGTTTGGGACTTAATTCATCCGGGGAAAGATCGCACAGTATCGCCATGATTGGATGTTGCATTTTTTCTTCTGACTCCGATATGGCGACAGGTTTGGCAAACAGATCCAGTTGGGCTTTTTTTTCCACGCTGTCCTGCTCCAGTTGCACCAGATGTTTTCTTGCCACACGAATGACTGATTCCGGCACGCCAGCCAGCGCAGCAACCTGCAATCCATAACTTTGACTTGCCGGCCCGGCGCTGACTTTGTGCAGAAATACGATATGGTGCTTGTATTCCACTGCATCGAGATGTACATTGCGCACGTGCTCGAATTCTTCAGCCAGTTTAGTCAATTCAAAGTAATGTGTTGCAAAGAGCGCAAAACTGCGATTCTTGGTCAAGAGATGCCTGGCAATCGCAAAAGCCAGCGCCAATCCATCGAATGTCGAAGTACCCCGGCCGACTTCATCCATCAGCACCAGGCTCGTTGCAGTAGCATTATGCAGGATATTGGCGGTTTCCGTCATTTCCACCATAAAGGTCGAACGCCCACTAGCAAGATCATCCGCAGCGCCTATACGTGTGAAAATCTGATCCAGAATACCGATTCGCACCCGCTTGGCCGGCACATAGCTGCCACAGTGTGCCAGCAAGACGATCAGCGCAATCTGCCGCATGTATGTTGATTTCCCCCCCATGTTGGGACCAGTAATGAGCAACATCTGTGCCTTTCCTGGACTGGAAGCACCCAGTTGCACATCATTGGCTACAAAATTCTCAACCTGTCCCTCCACCACCGGATGACGCCCCCCCTCGATCATCAGCATCGCCTCATCCGACCATTGTGGTGCAATATAGTCCAAGGTTTGTGCACGCTCGGCAAAGCTACATAAAACATCGATTTCGGCTATGCTGGCAGCCAGTTTTTGTAATATTGCGATATGCTCCAACAATGATTCCAGCACCCCCTCATACAGATATTTCTCGCGCGTCAAAGCTCTATCCTGTGCAGACAGGGCTTTATCTTCGAAAGCCTTGAGCTCCGGTGTAATATACCGTTCCGCACTTTTCAATGTTTGTCTGCGTCGGTAATCCGCAGGAATTTTGTCACCATGCACGTGCGTTACTTCGATATAAAAACCATGCACACGGTTATATTCCACCTTGAGACTTGGAATACCAGTGCGCTCTTTTTCGCGCAATTCCAGTTGCAACAGAAATTCACCACAGTTTTCCTGCAACGCCCGCAATTCATCAAGCTCAGAGTCGTAGCCATTGGCGATGACATTACCTTCACGTAGCACCACTCCAGGTTCTTCGAGCAACGACCGATTCAACAAATCCAGCATACCGGATTCGATCTTCAAATTTTGCTGCAGTATGCGAATCCGGTCACTATCGCATGCGTTGATAGCTTGCAGAATGTCAGGCAATTGCCGCAAACTATTACGCAGGCCGGACAAATCGCGTGGGCGAGCCGTTTTCAGTGCTATGCGAGCGGAAATCCTCTCGATATCGGCCACCTGCCTGAGCGCACTGCGTACTGTGGTGTAATGCTGCTGCCCCTCTCCAATTAGCGCTGACACGGCATCCAAACGCTGCTGAATGTCTTGGCGAGCACGCAACGGGTGATGCAGCCAGAATTGCATCAATCGACTGCCCATATTGGTACAGCAGGTATCAAGTAACGAAATCAGGGTTGGCACACGCTCACCGCGAATGGTTTCGGTAATCTCCAGATTGCGACGCGTGGCTGCATCCATCTGCACATAAATGTTGTCACGTTCGGCTTGCAGATTCGTAATGTGGATAATAGCCGATCCCTGGGTTAGGCGCGTGTATTCCAGTAATGCTCCGGCAGCACACAATGCAACCGATAAATCCTCACAACCAAAGCCAGCAAGATCATGTGTGGCGAATTGCCGTGTCAATGCACTGAAAGCCGTATCGTAATCGAACTGCCATAGCGGCATACGCTTCAACGCCCAGTTTTTGTCCTGAAGATCGGACAAAACCAGTAATTCCGGCAACAGAACTTCAGCCGGTTGCAATCGCTGCAATACACTGGGTAGCTGCTGCAACGTTGTTTCCTGAACGCGCAGCAGTCCTGCTGCCAAATTGAGCCATGCCAGTCCCAGAGTGGATTCATGTTGATACACAGCCAGCAAGATGCAGTCTCGCTTGTCTTCCAGCAAGGCCGCATCGGTCAGTGTTCCTGGGGTGATGATACGGGTCACCTCACGTGCCACTGGCCCTTTTCCCGTACCGGGATCCCCCACTTGTTCGCAAATTGCTATCGATTCCCCAACCTTGACCAACTTTGCCAGATATTGTTCGGCAGCATGATATGGCACACCCGCCATCTTGATGGGTTCTCCAGCCGATGCGCCGCGCTGTGTCAATGTTATCCCCAACAATCCTGCCGCCCGCTCGGCATCCTTGTAAAACAATTCATAAAAATCACCCATGCGGTAAAACATCAGCATGTCGGGATATTGTGCCTTGATGCGTAAGTATTGCTGCATCATGGGCGTGTGTTTCGTTTCCTGATTCATTATATTTCGAGTCGTCTCACTGATAACATTTTGTTTGAATAACACGATACATGGATTCTGTCATATCGCATTTTTTAGTGTGGTTTATATTCCGCGCAGCTAGTATCAATCTAATAACTATACTAGATAGATTAGCGTACTTGCTTTGTTTGGCCGGATTTTAATTAAAGGGTCTTAGGAAGTTAAAGCGGGTTTAAACGTAACAATTTAAGAATCTGATGATAGAGATTATCACGGCGATGATTAAAACGAAATTCGGTTTCTTTCAGGTGCAAATAGAAAGTATGATCAGGCACGCCATTGAATTTTGCCAGACGCCTCTTTGCAAAACTCCAGAAAGACTCGATACCATTGATATGCCGCTCACCACTGGCGAACTCATTGTCACCATGGTGAACCCTGAAGGGTTTATCAAAGCCGATATCGACCAATCCATCAAACCGCGCCATCCATCGGAATGAATCACAGTATCTGGCGCCACATGCCCACGGATAATGGCTTGCAATGTAGCTTTAGAACAATCTGGAACGATCTCTGTATACACTTTTCCCTGACGTTTCAGAACACCGAAGACGATGGTCCTTCCTTTTGCCGTAAGCGCCCCGGCCTCTTTTACCCCTGACTCGTTGCGCACCAAAATAAGACTCATCGATCTCTACAGAACCTTGCAGAGGCGACTCACGCTCACAGCAATGGGCAATGCGCTGTCGTACTTTGAGGTAAATAGTATTGACGGATCGGATAGAAATACCGGTCAATTGGGCTGTACTAGCAGCAGTGAAATCTAGCGAAAAACACCGAATGAGTTGCCTGAATTTTGCTTCTCTGATTCGAGTACGGAAATAGTATCTATTTTTAACATTCATCTCAGTAAGTTAACACACTTTAGCAAATGCTTAACTTCCTAAGATCCAAAAGTAATTATTTCCGCGAGCTCGCTCCAGTTTTCGCTTTTCCCTGCATCAATCAACAGTTTATACAACTGCTTCTTATATTTACGCACTGAATCAGAATAGGATCGTTCTTCACCAAGCTCATTTGTAAAGTCTTTTGCTAGTTTTCTAAGCTCTTGGTCAAATTTCTTTGAATCGATAATCACTTATGCGCACTCCTTCTGGAGCAACCTTCAATAGGTACCACCCCGGACGGTGAAGGTCTTCGCTTTTCGCTCCGTCGAGCTAGGGGTGTGGTTTGCCACACAAATTATTTGTCTACATCAAATGAATCTAATTGTCGATAAAGTTCAGGATTCTGCAATCTGTCGTCGGCTGAAATACCAATATTGATAAGCCCATGAATGCAATCTATCGAATTTGCGATTAAAAAAAGCAAATCAGAAACACTTTCTTTCGACTGAATACTTCCATCCATTTCATCGCTTGCAATTAAGCATCCGACACGGGAAACAGTTTCCTTCAATGAAATAATCTCAATATCCGCGGATTCCGTGGCTCGAGAAAACCATTCCAGTTCTTCTTTGGTTAACGATGGTGCGGATCGCTTCCATAATTTAAGCATTGCGTTTCTGGTGGTAAAAACATTCCCAGTTGACTGGGTTTCAGTTTTTATTGCTGTAGAATCTTCAGTAGCCATGATGTGACACTCCTTTGAAGTGTTGTGTTGTGGTCAGGGGCTCAGGTGCTTCAACACTTGATAACCCCGCTTATTGCCTGAATCCGTCAGGCGGCGGTGTTGCTCTTTATGCCACCCTGAACGGAATCACGTCCGCCCCGGCTTTCAGCTTATCCATATAATCCGCCCAGTGCTGCATCATCTTTGTCCGTGGTTCCAAATACAGCGCATGGTTATAAGCTGCTGATACGGCATCGCGTTGCGCATGTGCAAGCTGCAATTCAATATGATCATGATTAAATCCCTGTTCGTGAAGGATCGTTGACGCAATGCCCCTGAATCCGTGACCGGTCATGTGGCCGTGATAGCCCATGCGATAGAGGGCATAAATAATGGTGTTGTTGCTCATACTCTTACCGTTCCTGCGTTCACTCGGGAACAGCAAGGTGTCGTCGGCTGCCAGCTTTCTGATTTCTTCCGATAGGGCTATGGGCTTGCTCGGATAATGGCACGATATGCAGCGATTTCATCTTCATACGCTCCGCAGGTATGCGCCATTGCTTCGTGTTTGTGTCGATTTCATTCCATCTGGCACCAATCAGTTCACTGGCACGAACAAACGTTAATGCCATCAGTTGCAGTGCAAAACGGGTAAGCGGGGTTCCGTATTCGTCAATTTTGCGGAGCAATACGGGTAGAGACCTTTGCGCGGCAATGCGCCTAGGGTGGATTGATTGATACAATTGTATTTTTAAACAAAATGATTGAAGAGCTGGGTATGAGTTTTTCAGACTATGATGTAACGCGCCGCACCCGAAAAGGGAATTTCTTAAAGCAGATT